>NZ_CANPWG010000025.1 GCF_947581915.1 Candidatus Palauibacter scopulicola | reverse complement strand
GCCGAGATCTGGGGCGAGGCGGTGCAGGCGAACCGGAAGCTCAGGACGATCCTGATCTTCCTGTCGGCGAGCATCGTGCTTGGCGTCTTCGTTCTGCTGCGTATTGCGGGCGCCGAGCCGCCCAAGCCCATCGTCGTGCGGGTCGACGAGGTGGGCCGAGCCGAGGCGATGGCCTACGAGGCCGCCACCGCACAGGCCGATCCGCTCGATCCCACCACCAAGTACTTCCTCAACCGGTTCGTCGCGGACTTCCACTCGCGGCGCCGCGCGACCGTCGAGGAGCACTGGACCCGCAGCCTCCGGTTCCTTTCGACCGAACTGGCCAACGCCGCGTTCGCGCGCGACGGCGACGAGGTGGCTGGCGTGGCAGCTGGGACCACCGAGACCGAGCGCCAGGTCGAACGCGTCGTGCTCCGCATCCACCCCTCGCCCGAGCCGCCCCACGGCGCGACCGCCGACTTCGAGCTCGTGCATCTCGCGGGCGGACAGGAGGTCCTGCGCGAGCGCTGGTCGCTCTCGCTGCGGTTCGAGTTCCTGGAGAGCATCCCGCCCGAACTCGTCGTCCACAACCCGATGGGCATCCTCATCACCTACCTCCAAGCCGACCGCGCGCTGGTCACGGAGGACTCCAGGTGATCGCACATCTCAAGGGCCGTGAGAAGGCGCTGGAGCCGTTCGGCTGGACCGGAGAGAAGGCCGAGTGGATCGCGCTGGTGTGCCTGCACAGCGGGGTGTTCACGCGCGCGCAGTGCGCGCGGTTCATGGACGCGCACCCGGAACAGGTCCGGCGCGCCGTCCACGGGCTGATCGCCGAGCGCGTTGCGAGCGAGGAGACCGAGCCCGGCATCGCGGGCATCGGCCGCGTCTGCCGGATCTTCTCACGGCCCGTCTACCGCGCGCTCGGTGCCGAGCACATCCGGCACCGGCGCGGCGCCTCGACCGAGGTCCTCATGCGCCGCCTGCTCTCGCTCGACTACGTCATCGAGCATGCGGACCTGCCCTGGCTCCCGACGGAGCAGGAGAAGGTCGCCGCGTTCGAGGCGCTCGGGATCGAGCGCTCGCTCCTGCCCGTGCGCGTGTACCGCGGCGCCGCCCGGGAGACGCGGCGCCATTTCCCCGTGAAGCTGCCCGTCGCGCTCGACTCGGCCCGCGCGCTGTTCGTCTACGCCGAGCCTGGCCACGACACGGCGACCGCGCTCCGCTCGTGGGGCAAGGCGCACCGCGGGCTCTGGCGCGCGCTCGCGAAGCTGGACCTGTCCGTCGAGGTCGTGGCCGTCGCCCGGACCGGGCGAGAGCTGGAGCGGGCGCGGCGCGTGATCGGCGGCTGGGCCGAGCCCGCCGGCCCCGGAGAATCGTGCCCCGCGATCCGGGAGGAACTCGCCCGGATCGAGCGGGCGATCGTGCAGGGCGCGGTGCACATCCTCGATGAGTTCGGCGGCCTGCAGGCCGCCTTGAAGCGTAGCGTCGCCCTGGAAAACCAAGCCCGCCGGCAGGGCGGCCGTGGATCCATCGACCGCGGCGTCGCTTGGCGGACCGAGCGCCTCGCGAGGGTCCGCTACCGATGATCGGCGCGCCTGCTATGCCGCACCGCGGCGTGAAAACGACGCGAGGCATCGTTTCACAAGGTCGCGTCCCGGCGATTCACATGCGCGCTTCCGCTGATCCGCTTGCGCGGTGTTGTGTTGCGGCCTCGCGGCCCGCCCGCCCGTTGCCGGACGGGCCGCATTGGCCGGGGCGGGAGCGACCCCCCTCGCCAGAGGCTCGGTACGGCGTAGCGGCGAGTGTGTTTTCACACCCTCGCCCCCATGCCTGGGTCGCTCCCGCAGCATCGATCCCTCCGGGAAGGGTGTCCGACCGTTGAGGCCGTGGACGCTCGTCCTCATCGGAGTCGCACTCATGGCGCTCGCCTGGCGCGCGTTCCTCGCGCCGTTTCCCGGTCCGGGCGGCAACCCGTACCTGGACCTGATCGCCGACCGCGATCCGGGCCTGCACCGGGCGATCCACCTCTGGCACTTCCTCGCGCCCGGCGTCGCCGTGTTCCTGGCCGGGTCGATCGCGCTCTCAGTCACAAGAGTATGGATCCAGCCGCGGCGGGGACGCGGAGCGCACGGACAGCTCCCCGACTGGCCCACGTCGCCCCAGGACAACGCGCCCTCGCTCGTGATCGGCGAGCTGCACCATCCGACCGTGGCCACCGAGAGCGTGCGGCCCTCGTGGCTCGTCATCCCCGAGAAGGGGCTCTACACGGGCATGCTCGTCGTCGGGGCCGTCGGCACCGGCAAGACGACCGCCTGCATGTACCCGTTCGCGCGGCAACTCCTGTCCTGGCAGGCCGATGATCCCGCCCGCCGCGCGGGCGCGCTCGTGCTCGAAGTCAAAGGGGACTTCTGCCACCAGGTGCGGCAGATCCTCGCAGACGCCGGGCGAGGAGACGACTACCTCGAGATCGGGCTCGGCGGCTCGCTTCAGTGGAACCCGCTGGACGATCCGCTCCTCGACTCCTACTCGATGGCCTACGGCGTGGCGTCCCTCATCAACCAGCTCTTCGGCAAGTCGCGCGAGCCGTTCTGGCAACAGGCGTACACGAACCTCGTGCGCTGGATCG
>NZ_CANPWG010000024.1 GCF_947581915.1 Candidatus Palauibacter scopulicola | reverse complement strand
CCAGTTCGAGTCCAGCCTCGCGACGGACAAGCTGCGCGCCATGCGCTGCGACCGCTTCGACGACCTCGTCGCCGTCAACGCGCTCATCCGCCCGGGTCCGCTCGATTCCGGGATGACGGACGTCTACATCAAGCGCAAGCGGGGGCTCCAGGCGGTCGATTATCCGCACCCCGACCTGCAGGAGATCCTGGAGCCGACGTACGGGGTCATCACCTACCAGGAGCAGGTGATGCGGGCGGCCAACCTGCTCGCGGGCTTCTCGCTCGCCGAAGCGGACGTGCTCCGGAAGGCGGTGGGAAAGAAGGACGCCGACCTCACGGATCGGGTGCTCGGGGAGTTCGTCAAGCGCGCGGTCGAGCGCGGGGTCGCGAAACCGAAGGCGGGCGAGATCGCCGAGCTCATCCGCACCTTCGGCCGCTACGGCTTCAACAAGGCGCACAGCGTGGCGTACGCGCTCCTCTCCTATCGGACCGCGTGGCTGAAGGCGCACTACCCGGCCGAGTTCATGGCCGGTCTCCTGTCGTCGGAGATCGGGAGCACGGATGCCGTCGTCTCCTACATCGCGGCGGCGCGGCCGCTCGGCATCCGGGTGCTGCCCCCCTCGGTCAAGGAGTCGGGGTATCGCTTCACGGTCGTCGACGCCCCGGACGATCCCGGGAAGTCGGCGATCCGCTTCGGGCTGGGCGCGATCAAGGGCGTGGGGCACTCCGCGATCCGGTCCATCCAGGCCGCGCGGGAGGAGGCCCCGTTCGAGAGCTTCATCGACTTCCTCGAACGGATCGACCTGCGGCTCAACAACTCGCGCGTCATCCAGGCCCTCATCGGCGCCGGGGCGCTTGACGACCTGGGCGACCGCGCCGCCCTCACCGCCGGCCTCGAAGTCATGCTCAACGAGGCGCAGTTGCGCCGGCAGGAGGCGGAGAGCGGACAGACGAGCCTGTTCGGAGGCGACGCGGCGGAGACGCGGCCGGAGGTCGAACTCCCGGTCGTGCCCGCGTGGAGCGAGCGCGACCGCCTGCGCGAGGAGAAGGAGCGCCTCGGCTTCTACATCTCGGGACACCCGCTCGAGCGCTACCGGGATCTCGTCGACATGTACGCGCTGGAGGCGAGGACGACGAACCTCCGCCAGCGCCGCGACCGGAAGGTGGAGGTCCCCTGCGTCATCACGGAGACTTCCGTGCGCACGGCGCGCAAGGACGGCCGCGAGTGGGCGCGCCTCACGATCGAAGATTTTCACGGCACGGCGACGACGCTCGTGTTCGGCGATGTGTGGCAGAAGAACCGCGGTCTCCTCACGGACGACCGCCCGGTCCTGATCGCGGGCACGGTGTCGGGTAACTCGCGAGACGACGACGATCCGCCCATCTTCCTCGACTCCGTGCGGCCGCTGGCCGACGTCCGGGACGAGGGCCAGGTGGGGATCCTGATCGAGCTCCGCGAGGACGATCCGCTGGAGCCCGGCGCGTTCGGCAAGGCGCGCGCGTTGATCGAGGCTTCGCCGGGACGCGGGCCGCTCTACCTGGATGTGAAGGCGGGCGGGAGCCAGGAGAACGGCGGCGCGAACGGGGACCTCGGGGGGCCGGAAGGCGACGGGCGCCCGTCCCGGTTCAAGTCGGCAACGCTGCGCGTGGCCCCGACGCCGAGCCTGGTCGAGGAGCTGCGCGCGCTGCTGGGCGGAAGCGGCGTGAGGCTGGTCCCGAACCGCTGACGGTTCGGGGGCCCTTCGGCCGCCCGCTGGCCGGATCGCCACCCGCGGGCCCAGTTTGTGCAGGCAGCCGACGGCCTGCCGGGAATGGATGTCGGCTCCGGGACCGAGAGATGATCGCGTATGTCGATAGAACAGGAAGGCCTGGCCGAACTCCGCAACCACGTGGAGGAGCTTCGGAACAAGGCCCGGGAACGCGGGATCGACGTGAGCGCCGAGCTGGGGCCCCTGGAGGCGCAGCTCGCCGCCGCGCACGATGAGGCCATGGCCCGGCTCTCGCGTTTCGACCGCGTAAAGCTCGCCCGCAACCAGGACCGTCCCTTCTCGCTCGACTACATCCAGGGGATCGGCACGGACTTCTTCGAACTGCGCGGCGACCGGGTCTTCCGCGACGACCCCGCCATCGTCGGCGGCTGGCTCAAGCTCGACGACCGCTCGGTCATGGTCATCGGGCACCAGAAGGGCCGGGAGATGAAGGAGAACCTGCGCCGCAACTTCGGTTCTCCCCATCCGGAGGGGTATCGCAAGGCGAAGCGCCTGCTGCGGCTGGCCGAGAAGTTCGGCCGCCCCGTCATCACCTTCATCGACACGCAGGGGGCGTATCCGGGGATCGGCGCCGAGGAGCGGGGCCAGGCGGAGGCGATCGCCCGCAACCTCGCCGTGATGGCGGGCCTGCGTGTCCCGATCGTGAGCTGCGTCATCGGCGAGGGAGGCTCGGGCGGCGCCCTGGGCATCGGCGTGGCCGACCGCGTCCTCATGATGGAGAACGCGATCTACTCCGTGATCTCGCCCGAGGGGTGCGCCGCGATCCTGTGGCGGAGCCGCGAGCACTCCGACAAAGCGGCGGAGGCGCTCAAGCTCACCGCCCGCGACCTCCAGGATCTGGGCGTGGTGGACCAGGTCATCCCGGAGCCCCGGGGAGGGGCGCATGCGGACCGCGAGGCCGCGGTCGAAGCCATGGGCGCGGCCATCCGGCGCCATCTGCGGGAGCTGGCGAAGCGGGAGCCGGCCGAGCTGGTCGAGTCACGGCGGGACAAGTACTACGCCATCGGCGCCTGGGAGGAGAGGTGAGCGAGGGCCGGCGGCCGCGCCCCGTGCGGCCGCGCCCGCCCCGTCCCGCGCGCCCCGGCGGCGAGTCAGGCAACGGCGCGGCGACCCCGAGTCCGGCGGCGCCCCCCAGTCCCGTGGCGGCCCCGGATCGCGTGGCATCGCCGGGTCCGGCGGCGGGCGCCCCGAGCCAGGTCCTCGAGGTCCGCTTCAAGGGCCTTCGCTCCGACTTCTTCGCCTTCAGCGGCGCCCCTCCGCTGACGGAACGCGAGTACGTCGTCGTGGAGGCCGACCGAGGGCAGGACATCGGGTGGGTGAAGCGCGCGGCCTCGGCCCGGGACCTGGCGTGCGAGGGAGGCTGCGACGCCGTGGGCGAGCGCACCGTCCCGCCGCCGTCCCGCCGCGTGATCCGCCGCGCGGCGCCGGCCGATGTCCTGCGGCTGCGGCAGCTTCGCGACCAGGAACTCGAGGTGCGCCGGCGCACGCGCGAACTCGCCGTGAAACACCGGCTGCGCATGAAGGTGAGCGAGGCGGAGTGGCAGTGGGACCGCAACAAGCTCACGGTCTACTTCACCGCGGAGAAGCGGGTCGACTTTCGCGCCCTCGTGCGGGACATGGCCCGCTCGTTCCGCACCCGCATCGACCTGCGCCAGATCGGGGTGCGCGATGAGGCGCGCCGCCTCGGGGGGCTGGGCCGCTGCCGCCGTGAACTCTGCTGCCGCTCGTGGCTCACGTCCATCGAGCCCGTCACGCTGCAGCTCGCGAAGGACCAGGGCCTCTCTCTCAATCCAAGCCAGATTTCGGGCGCCTGCGGCCGTCTCATGAACTGCCTCCGATACGAGCACGCCGTGTACACGCAGGCGAAGAAGCGCTTCCCGCCCGTGGGCCGGACGATTCGAACCGCCAACGGCCGCGAGAACGTGAAGTCGTGGGACCTGTTCGAGGAGACCGTGTCGCTCGAGGCGGGCGACGGCGAGACCCGTACGATCCCGCTGGCCCAACTGAAGGACGAGAGGCGCGCGGCTCGCCGCGCCGACCTGGACCGCCGCTAAGCGGCCCGTGGCAACAGCCCCGCAAGCGCCTCGATTCTATCTCACGACGGCGATCGACTACTCGAACGGCGACCCGCACCTGGGGCACGCGATCGAGAAGATCGGCGCCGACGCGATCGCCCGGTACCGGCGCGCCTGCGGCGACGATGTCCACTTCCTCATCGGGATGGACGAACACGGGCAGAAGGTCCAGCAGGAGGCGGAGAAGCAGGGGGCGGAGCCCGCGGAATGGGTCGACCGGATCGCCGAGGCCTTTCTCGATGTCTGGCGGCGCCTGGGCCTCTCGAACGACGACTTCATCCGCACCTCGGAACCGCGCCACCACCGCGGCGTGACCGCGCTCATGGAGCGGATCGCGGCGAACGGGGACTTCCGCCGCGCGAAGTACGAGGGCCACTACTGCGCCGGGTGCGAGGCCTTCAAGAAGGACGATGAACTGGCGGACGGGCGCTGCCCGCTCCACCCCGGGCGCGAGATCGAGTGGACGGAGGAGGAGAACTGGTTCTTCAAGCTCTCCGACTACCGGGACACCCTCCTCGAACGCCTGCGGAACGACCCGGACTCCGTGCGGCCCCGTACGCGGCGCAACGAGATCACGCGGCTGCTGGAATCCGGACTCGACGACATCTCGGCCTCCCGCTCCAGGATCCGCTGGGGCGTCCCCTTTCCGGGCGATGAGGGGCACACGGTCTACGTGTGGTTCGACGCGCTGTCGAACTACATCACGGCCATCGGCTATCCGGACGGCGAGGCGTTCGGAAAGCTCTGGCCCGCGGACCTCCACATCATCGGCAAGGACATCACCCGCTTCCACTGTGTGTACTGGCCGGCCATGCTGCTGGCCGCGGGGGTGGAGCCGGCGAAGAGCGTGTGGGGCCACGGCTTCATCAAGATCGGCGGGGCCAAGCTCTCGAAGTCGGCGGGGACCGAACTGGGCCTCGTCGAACTCATCGAACGGCACGGGCCGGACGCGCTGCGGTACTTCCTGCTGCGGGAGGTGCCCTGGGATGGCGACCGCGACTACCCGTCGACGGAGGCCTTCATCGAGCAGTTCGACCGCCGCTACACGACGGACCTCGCCAACGACCTCGGCAACCTCCTGAACCGCGTGGTCTCGATGGTGGCCCGGTACCGCGGCGGGGACGTGCCGCGGCCGCGGGCTGGAGCACTCGCGGAAGAGGCGGCGCGCGCCCTCGCGGCATACCGCGCGGCCATGGACGGCTACCTGCTGCACCGGGGCCTGGCGGCGGCGTTCGACATCGTGCGCGCGGCGAACGGGTTCGTGGACGAGTCGAAGCCCTGGGCGCTGGCGAAGGCGGAGCGCGAGGAGGGCGCGGACGCGGACGCGCTCGACGGCGTGTTGTCGCAGCTCATCGCGGCGCTCGGCACGGTGGCCGTGATGCTGGCCCCCTTCACGCCGGCGAAGGCCGCCGAACTCTGGCGGACGCTGGGGGGCGACGGATCGCCGCCGGCCTTCGAGCGTCTCGAAGCGTCCGTAGCCGGGCTCCGGGCCGTGCGTCCGGGCGCCGTGCTCTTCCCCCGGCCCTGATCGCGGGGCCGCCTCCGCGCCGCCGCCCGAAACGTTGACACTGGTCGCCGCCCGCGGCTAACTTTATCAACCGATGTTGCGGCTGCGTGCGGGTTGTTGCCGTCGCGCGGCCGACCGGCCGGGCAGCTCGACCGGCCTTTTTTTCGCCCCTCGTTACGGTTGGACGACTTGAGGAAACCTTCGTACTGGACGATACAGATACTGCCCGGAGGCGGCGGGCGGGCGCGCAGCTATCGCGTGGAGAAGCGCCGCGCGAAAGCTGTCGGGATCGCCGCGGCCGTGCTCCTGATGATGGCCTCCGCCTTCGTCGCCACCGTGTTGGGGCGCCAGGATGCGGCGGAGCAGCTCGCGCGCTATCGGGCCGAGAACCGGCAGTTGATCAGCAGCCTGCAGGCCATGGAGCGCCGCAGCGGAGAGTTCAGCCAGGCGCTCGACGATCTCTCCGCGCGGGAACAGCGATTCCGGCTCGTCGCCGGCCTTCCCCTGCTCGATCCCGACGTCTACTCGGTCGGCGTCGGCGGACCCGGAGACGTCTCCCCGATGAACGACGAGTTCTTCGAGGTCGCCCCGGACCTGGCGCGGGAGGCCGAGGATGTGGTGGTCGACATCGAGCAGTTGCTGCGGCGCGCGGATCTGCTTGGGAGCAGTCTCACCGAGGCGGCGGATTCCGTCGGGACGCATCGCGAGCGGTTTCAGCGCATTCCCTCGATCTGGCCGGTCGTCGCGGAAGACTCCTGGATCTCCTCGGGCTTCAGCTACAATCGGCTGCATCCGGTGCTCGGGCTCCGGCGCCCCCATACCGCCGTCGACATTTCGGCCGATTTCGGCTCGCCCGTGATCGCGACGGGGGCGGGGCGGGTCACGTTCGCCGGCACGAAGACCGGGTACGGCCGCGTCGTCGAGATCGACCACGGCGATGGCTATGAGAGCCTCTACGCTCACCTGGGCAGAATCGCGGTTCGCGTGGGCGCCCAGGTCCGGCGTGGCGACACCCTCGGGGAGGTCGGCGTCTCCGGGACGGCCACGGGTCCCAATCTACACTACGAGGTCCTGATCGACGGCCGCGCGGTGAACCCGGTCGGCTACTTCCTGGACGGCTACCGCCGCTAGCAGGAGCTTCTTAGATTCCGCCCACTTATCCGGACACCCCAACTGGAGTTCGATTGATGTCGAAGTTGCGTGTGGCGACCCCGCTTCTGGCGATCCTCCCGTTGCTGGCCGCCTGTGGCGGCAGAATCACCGTGCACGTCACGGCCGACGAGGCCGCGGCCGAACCGGTGAACGACCTGGAAGTTCAGTTTCTTCCATTTGACCGCGATTCCATGTTCGCGGTCATCGTCGGGCAGGCCGCGACGCCGGAGCCGACGATCCCGGCGGATCTCGAGGAGGCCTCCCGGACCGAACAGGAGTACCGGGACCGCTGGAGTACGGCGGAGTCGAGCTGGAACAACGTCCGCGATTCCATGCGGTCGATCACTGCGCAACTCGACAATCTCGACGACCGCAGCGCGCAGTACCGGCAGCTGTTCGACCAGTTCGGCGATCTCGAGGATCGCGAGCAGGCCCTGAACCGCCAGCGCCAGGCGGCGTTCGACGAGTTCAGCGAGCTGCAGCAGGCCAACCAGCAGCGCGTCGACTCGATCTGCATCGTCATCGATTCCTGGGAGGAAGCGGCCTTCGCGGGGTACGGCGACATGGAGGACGATCTCCTCATGGCGCTGGGACGAGAGGTGATGGCGGACACCACGGACGCCGATGGGGTGGCGTGGGCGTCGGCGTCCGGCGGGCCCTGGTGGATCCACGCGCGGGTGAACACCGCGGCCGGTGAACTCTACTGGAACGTGATGGTCGACGAGGCTTCGTCGGACACGCTGCGGCTGGTGCCGGGCAACGCCGAACTGCGACAGGGTGTGCGTCAGCGCTGCTAGTGTCGTGTCCCGGAAATACCCCGGCTGATTCGAGCGCTGCCGGGTAGCTGGGGAACGCATGGTAGATAAGCCGCCGCCGCCGCTCAGGCTCGAGATCGACGCGGACAAGATCGCCTGGTTGATCTTCGACGCCGCCGACTCCCAGGTGAACCTCCTCAATCTCCAGGTGATGCAGCACCTGGACCACTATCTCGCGGAACTCGAGTCGCGGATCGCGACCGGACACCCCATCGCGGTCGTCATCTGGAGCGCAAAGCCGGGGACGTTCATTGCCGGCGCCGACGTCAACGAGATCGCCGAGATCGAGGACGAGGAGGACGGCAGCCGGAAGAGCGCGATGGGGCAGCGGATCTTCAGCCGGCTGGGACGGCTCGGGATCCCGAAGATCGCCGCGATTCGCGGCGTCTGCCTGGGCGGGGGCACGGAACTCGCGCTGGCGTGCGACTGGCGCCTGGCTTCGGACGCGCCCGCCACGACCATCGGCCTGCCCGAGATCAAGCTCGGGTTGATTCCCGGGTTCGGGGGCTCGGTGCGGCTGCCCCGCCTCATCGGGATTCAGCGGGCGCTCTCGATGATCCTCACGGGGCGGAGCCTCTCCGCCTCGCACGCGTATCGGTACGGTCTCGTCGACCAGGTCTTCGAGGACACGGGCTTCCAGCATTCCGTCGCGCAGGTGGCGCTGGACGCCGTGCTCGGGCGGGTCGAGCGCGTGCTCCCGCACGAGACCGCACGAGACCGCTTCCTCGAAAACACCCGCCTGGGTCGCCGTCTTCTGTTCCGGGGTGCCCGCAAGCGCGTGCGCACCGCCTCCGGGACGCGATACCCCGCGGCCCTGAAGGCGATCGACGTCATCGAGGAAACGCTGGACCTGCCGATCGACGAGGCCCTCGCCATCGAGGCGGAGGCGCTGGGGGAAGTGGCCACGACGGACGTCTGCCGGAACCTCGTCCGGCTGTTCCGGGGAGGCCGGGCCGCGAACAAGACCTTCGCTCCGCAGATCGGGGCACAGCAACGGGAGGTCAGGAAGGTCGCCGTCCTCGGGGCCGGCGTCATGGGCGGCGGGATCGCCGAACTCGCCGCCGCGCACGACATCGCGGTCATCCTCAAGGATATCGATCGGGCTGCGCTCGACACGGGACTGCGCCACGCGAACGAGTTGCTCCAGAAGGCGGGCAAGCGGGGGATCATCGCGCCGGAGGAGGTGGGGCTGAAGTTCGCGCTCATCCACGGAACGCTCGACTACGAGCGGTTCGGCGATGTCGATGTCGTCATCGAAGCCGTCGTCGAACGGCTCCACGTGAAGCAGCAGGTCCTGCGGGATGTGGAGCCGGAACTCCCCCCGCACGCCGTCTTCGCGACGAACACGTCCTCGCTGTCGGTGACGGAGGTGAGCCGGGCCGCCGCCCGCCCGGACCGGGTCGTCGGCCTGCACTTCTTCAATCCGGTGCACCGGATGCCCCTCGTGGAGATCATCCGCGGGGAGTCTTCATCGGATGCGGCGCTCGCCACGGCGGTCCGGCTCGCGCGGCGGCTCGGGAAGACGCCCGTGCTCGTCGCGGACCGGCCCGGGTTCATCGTCAACCGGCTTCTCGCGCCGTACCTGAACGAGGTCGGCTTCCTGCTGGAGGATGGGGCGGACGTGGCGGGTATCGACCGGACGCTGAAGGAGTTCGGGCTTCCGATGGGGCCGTGTCGACTGCTCGATGAGGTCGGTTTCGATGTCGCGGCGCACGTCGCGAAGGAGATGTCCCGGGCGTTCGGCGACCGCATGCGGCCCTCCGCGGCTCTGGAAACGCTCACGGGCCTGGGCCGGCTGGGGAGGAAGAACGATCGCGGGTTCTACACCTATTCCGACCGCGACGAGCGCGTGGACCGGGAGGTGAGCCGCGCCTTCCGCTCGGGGGGCGGCGGCGTGCGACCCGAGGAGATCATCGACCGCTGCCTGCTGGTTTCCGTGAACGAAGCCATGTACGCGCTGGAGGAACGCGTCGTGGCGGGGCCGGGAGACGTCGATCTCGCGATGGTGCTCGGCACCGGGTTTCCGCCGTTCCGCGGCGGACCGCTGGCGTGGGCGGAATCCCGCGGAGCGGGGGCGGTGCGCGACCGTCTTCTCGAACTGCGGGAGCGGCACGGGGACCGCTTCGCTCCGGCGCCGGGGCTGGAAAGGCTCGCCGACGCGAACGGATCGTTCACGTCCGACGCTCCGTGGCGAGACCCGGGGTCTCCGTCGGACATTTAGGTGGGTTTCGACCTCCTGGGGGCGCGGCGTCGCGCGTTGCGGGCCGCGCGCCGGATCCCGGACGATGCACCGCGCGTAGACGTGGAAGTGCGTCGCGGGAGTCACGTGCAGCGCTTCCGCCAGGAGTTGCTCGTGGACGACCCGCGATGGAAGATCACGCTTCAGATCCTCGACGGGGACTTTACGCCGGTGAGGATCGACGGAGCCACGACCCTGCGGCCCGGCTCCCTCCTCATGTGGTTCCTTCGGCCGGGGCAGCCCTTCGAGGTCGGAGCCTTCTACCACGGCCGCGGCACCTTCCAGGGCTACTACATCAACCTCATCCGCCCTCCGCGCCTGCAGTCCTCGCCCTGGGTCATCGAGGATCTCTACCTCGACGTGTGGCTGCCGGAGGGGGGAGCCGGCGTGTTGCTGGACGAGGACGAACTGGATGCCGCTGTGGCCCGCGCCGAGCTGTCGGCGGCGGAGGCCGACGCGCTGCGCCGGATCGGGGCAGGGCTGCTGGCCCGGTCGAGGCGCTCCGGACCCCGCCGGTGGTTGCCCCGCAGCGTCGGGAGATCGCCCGCGGAATCCGTGCCGGCGCTCCGCCTGCGCCGGGACGCCCCGGGGACCTTCCATGCGGCGCGGATCTCGGGTCGGATCATCGCCTTCGGCCTCTACCTGATGGCCGCGGTCTCCGCGACTTCCGCGGGGTTCGCCGCGTTCACCGACGCCTTCCTGGTCGCGGGCCCGGCGCAGGATGCCTGGCGGCTGACCATGCTGGGCGAGGCGCTCCTCCTGGCCCCGCTCGCCCTCGGCGGCTGGCTGCCCGCGACCCGTTGGCCGCAGCCGCCCCTCACGGACGAGCGCTCCCTCTTCATCGCGACGCTCGCCGCGGGGCTCGCGGTGCTCGCGCTCAGCGAGCGCACGGCATGGGCCGGCGCGCTTCTGCCCATATACGCCACGCTGGGCATCTTTTCGCTGGTCTTCGCCGTGTGCCGGTGGCGGTTCGACCGGAAGTTGCCGGTCTTCGCGCTCGCGGGCGTGGCCATGACGCTCGTCGCGCTCGTCATCCTGATCGCAACGTGACGACACCGGCGCGCCGCGCATCCCGTATGAGGAACGCATGAACGATCAATCCAAGCGACGCGTCCGGTTCCTGGCCGCGTTCGTCGGCCTCTTCGCGGTCGTCTGGTTCCTCTGGGACACGCCCTTCGTGTATCCCGTGAAGCTCTTCGTCGTCCTCATGCACGAGATCAGCCACGGGCTGGCAACGCTGGCGACGGGGGGGCGGATCCTCGCCATCGAGGTGACGCCGCGCGAAGGAGGACTGTGCCGGTGTCCCGGCGGGAACGCGTTCCTGAGCCTTTCCGCGGGGTATCTCGGAAGTCTGCTCTGGGGCGGACTGATGATCTGGAGCGCGGAACGCTTCCCGACGCTCAGCTCGTGGTTTTCCGCGGTCCTCGCCGCGACCGTGGGGGGCATGACGCTGCTCTTCGCGCAGCAATCCTTCGCCGTCGCGTTCGGACTCGCCTTCTCCGCCGCGCTGCTCGCGGTGGCCTGGCGGGCGAGCGCCGCGGTGAACCGCGTCCTGCTCACCGCGCTCGGCCTCACGAGTTGCCTCTACGCGGTGCTGGACATCAAGAGCGACATCCTCGACCGGCCGGAGTTGCGGTCGGACGCCCGGATGCTGGCCGAACTCACCGGCATCCCGACGCTCGTCTGGGGCGGGTTGTGGATCGCCGTCGCGCTCCTGTTCTGCTTCTTCCTGTTCCGCTGGGCCTGGCGCCGCGCCTAGCCGCACGACAACTGGAGGCCGGGATTCGGGCCACCCGGCGCCGCGCCTGGCGGCTTCTAGCTACCGGGATCGCGGCGGGTCCATTCCAGCGGCTCGAACGCTCCGATGGGCCACGGGAAGACGACGGGACTCTCGTAGCCGTCCTCCGACACGCTGGCCACGCCGAACAGGTAGTTGTCGATGACGATGTTCTCGAGCGTGTGCTCCGTCACGTCGCCCGCGAAGACGCTCCACTGCCACTGCGGCGCATCGGTGAGCCGCCAGTAGACGCGGTATCCCGCGAGGTTCGGGGCGCGGTCCGGGGGGACCGGGTCCCACCTGAGCGTCGTGGACGGCCGGACGGCGCCCTGGATCGCCACGTTCCGCGGCGGCGCGGGAGCCCAGGCCATGGCGGCGAGCGAGATCGCGTTGACCGCCGTCAGCTTGGCGGCGAAGTCGAACTCGACCTCCTCGATCACGTCGCCGTACTCGACGCCATCCTCCACGCGGATGTCCTGGTGCTGGCGCCGGTAGTCCTCGTTCGCCTCCATGATCCGGACGGCGGGGAAGCCGGCGTCGTTGAACGGCCGGTGGTGTCCGCCGCGCCCGAACCGGTCCAGCCGGTACACCATCATCATGTCGAGATTCGGGACGTAGCCGTCGACGAGACGGTCGACGAAACGGGCCAGGTTCCGCGACGGGGAGTCCACCTCGCCCCCGGTGACGCGCCGCCGCCCGGCGACCTGCTCGGTTTCGTCCGCCCGCGTGCCCTCGGCGAAGATGCGCGCGATGGTGTTGTCCGAGATGCCGTTCTGGCCCTGGATGTTGCCGATCATGTCGTTGTTCAGCACCGCCTGGAGGCGCCAGCCCTCGTCGAGCGCGACCTCGGCCATGTGCCGCCCGCCGAACAGCCCCTGCTCCTCGCCGGACAGCCCCGCGTAGATGATGGATCCGTTGAACTCGTACTGCGTGAGGACGCGCGCGGCCTCCAGCACGCCGGCCATCCCGGACGCGTTGTCGTTCGCGCCGGGCGCGTCGATGACGCCGTCGAGGGCGCCCGTAGCGCGCGAGTCGATATCGCCCGACATCACGACGTAGCGGCCCGGGTCCGTCGTCCCGCGCTGGATCGCGAGCACGTTGACGATGGCCGTCGTGTCGGGGATGCGGGCCGCGCCCATGACGAGGGACGTCTGGTACGAGACCTCGAGGCACCCGCCGCACGCCGCGGAGATCGCGTCGAACTCGGCCTTGATCCAGCGCCGGGCGGCCCCGATCCCGCGCGTGTCGGACAGCGTGTCGGACAGCGTGTGGCGGGTGCCGAAGCCCGCGAGCCGGCGGATGTCGGCCTCCACGCGCGCGGCCGAGACGGCCGCCACGATGTCGTGCAGCGCCGCGAGTTCCGCGGCGGGTCGCCCGGCTTCCTGGCCGTGCAGCGGGCGGGAGGCGGGGGGGGTCGCCACGGCGGCGGCGAGGACGACGATCATGACGGGCTTCACGCTGGGCGCTGCGGACCTTCGAAGCACGGGTCACTCCGGGGATGAAGTCGTATCGGTGTCGGGCCGAGCCGGTGCCCGACCGATATCTTATCGACACGCTGGCCCCCGGACAGCGGGCCGGTTAGCGTCGCGTGTCTCTCCGCGCCGTGCGGCGGAACCCGTTACCATTCCGAGCCCATTCCGAACCACTCCGAGCGGTCGACCCGTGAATCGAACCGAACGTACAGGACAGCGAGTCTCGAATCTCTTCGGCATGACCCTGCGCCAGGCGCCGGGGGAAACCGAGATCGAGTCCCACAGCCTCCTCCTGAGGGCCGGCTACGTCCGCCAGCTCGCGGCGGGCATCTTCTCCTACCTGCCTCTCGCCTGGCGGTCGCTGAGGAAGATCGAGCAGATCCTGCGCGAGGAGATGGACCGGATCGACGGGCAGGAGCTGTCGATGCCCGTCGTGCATCCGGCGGAGCTGTGGCAGGCGACCGGCCGCTGGTACGACATCGATGCGACCATGGCCCGGTTCGTCGACCGCCGCGAGCGCGACCTGCTCCTGGCGATGACGCACGAGGAGGTGGTGGCCTTCCACGCGGCGACCGAGATCCAGTCCTACCGGCAGCTCCCGGCCATGGTCTATCACATGCAGACCAAGTTCCGGGACGAACTTCGCTCCCGCGGCGGGCTCATTCGCGTGCGCGAGTTCATCATGAAGGACTCCTACTCGCTGGATCGGGACCCGGAGGGGCTCGCGAAGCAGTACGACCGGCACTACGAGGCGTACGAGCGCATCGGGCGGCGCTGCGCCCTGCCGCTCACGGCCGTGCGGAGCGATACGGGCATGATGGGCGGCAAGATCGCCCACGAGTTCATGTACGTGACGCCGATCGGCGAAGACAGCCTCGCGCTCTGCGACGCCTGCGGGTACGCCGCGAACCGCGAGGTCGCCGAGTTCACGCTCGAACCCCGGGAAGGCGGGATGTCGCCGCTGGAGCGCGTCCACACGCCCGGCACGGCCACGATCGAGGAGGTGACGGGGCTGCTCGGGATCTCCGCCGCGGAGACCGGGAAGATGGTCTTCTACATGGGCAGCTTCGCTGCGGAGGAGGGGGCACGCGAGGAGAAGCTGATCGCGGCGATCGTGCGCGGCGACCTCGAGGTGAACCCGATCCAGGTCCAGAACCTCACGGGGGCGCTCGAGCTTCGCCCGGCGCACGAGGAGGAGATCGCCGCGGTCGGCATGGTGCCGGGGTTCGCCTCTCCGGTGGGCGTGGAGCCCGAGGCCGCGATCTTCGTTGTCGACCGCTGGGTCGTGGAATCGCCGAACCTGGTGCTCGGGGCGAACGAGACGGACTACCATCTCCGCAACGTCTGCTGCGGCCGCGACTACGAGCCCACCGTGGTCGGGTCCGTCGCCCTCGCCTTCGAGGGCGCGCCGTGCGGGCGCTGCGCCGACGGGCTGCGCATGGCCCGCGGCGTGGAGGTGGGGAACATCTTCCAGCTCGGCACCCGCTACTCCGAGGGGCTGGAGGCGACGTACACGGACGAGGACGGGGTCGAGCGTCCGATCTGGATGGGGTCGTACGGGATCGGGACCGGGCGCCTCCTCGCCTGCGTGGCCGAGGAACACCGGGACGACTACGGCCTCAAACTGCCGGTCTCCGTCGCGCCGTATCACGTCTCGCTCGTCTCACTCGCGCGCGAGGAGGAGACGTGGGAGACGGCGGACCGGGTGTTCGAGGAGCTGTGCGCCGCCGGGATCGAGACGATCTACGACGACCGGCGGGACCTCCGCGCCGGCGTGAAGTTCAACGACGCCGACCTGCGCGGCCTCCCGCTCCGCCTCGTCATCGGCGAGCGCTCGCTGGAAGCCGGGGGCGCCGAACTCAGCCACCGGGGAGTCCGCGAGAGCCGGATCATCCCGCTCGACGACCTCGTCGCCGAACTCCGCCACGAGATCGACACCCTCATGTCAGCGCTCGCCCTCGACGACTGACGCGCGAATCAGCCGCCGAAGCGCACCCGCAGGCCGCCCACGAGGGTTCGCGGCGCGCCCACCCGGATGAAGCCGTTCGCGTCGTGGGACATCTCGGCGATGGTGTCGAAGACGTTCTGCACGCTCGCGAAGGCGCTCAGCCGGCTCGTCAGCTGACGGCGGAAGCGAATATCCAGGAGGAATGAGCCCGCGATCTCCCCCGTGTTGAGGTCGTTGTCGAAGCGGGCGCCCAGGTACCGGCCGGTCGCGACCACCTCCAGCGTGGACGGGTCGATGTGCCCGACCCTCAGCATGGCGCGGTGCGTCGGGCTCCCCTGCACTTCGTTCCCGATCAGGTCCGGGCGTCCCGGCGCGTCCGTCACTTCCGTCGGGTTGTACTGGTGGTTCATCGCCAGCAGCCAGGCGGCGGACGGACGCAGTTCGATCTCGGTCTCGAGTCCGACGCTGCGCAGCGTGCCCACGTTGTCGCGACGCCGGCACACGCCCCCGGCCGCCACGAAGCCGCACGGCTGAATGACGCCGGACGTCTCGGCCTCCTGGATCGTGACGTCGGTGATCGCGTCGCTCACGCGGGCCCAGAAGCCTGTGAGCCGGATGAGGACCGAGGAGCCGGGTTGCAGATCGAGACCCACCTCCGCGCCCAGCACCTGCTCCGGATCCAGCGCCTCGTTCGACTCGTTCACGACGTTCCCGGCGGCTCTGAACGGCTTGTAAAGTTCGTTCAGCGTCGGGACGCGCAGGCCGCTGTAGAAGCTCGCGCGGAACGTCGCGCGGTCGGTAGCAGCGAGCAGGACGCCGAGGTTGTGGCTCAGCTTCGTCCCGCTTCGGTCCTCGAATTCGTTATCCGTCAGTACGTTCCCGTCGGCGATCGCGAAGATGTGACGCATGCCCGAGGCATTGCCCCACCGGTCGAACCTCAGGCCTCCGTACAATTGCGACCGGTCGTTCAGGTGAACCCGGTCCTGGATGAAGAAGCCGTACAGCGTCTGGTCGCCGCCGGTCTCCCGCTGTCGCGTGAACGCGCCGTCGCTGAACAGGTACTGCTCCGAGGCCTCGCCGGTCGCGCTCAGGATGTCGGTCCCGATCGTGAGGTTGTGCCTGCCGAGGCCGGACTTCTGCCACACGAGGTTCGCGCCGACCCCCGACGAGGGAACGTCCTGACTGATCGACGGCTGCTCGCTGTTCCGGCCCGCGCCGACGCCCGAGAACGAGTTCACGTACGTCTGCGACTGCATGTAGGCGTTGAAAGCGAGCGAGGACGTCTCGCCGGTCGTCAGCGTGGCGCCGACCTGTCCGAATCCCGCCTCCGTCGTGTTGTTGCGGAGGGGGGTCGCGTTGTCCTTGTCCTGGTCGAAGTAGTTCCCCTGGGCGTGGATGCGCAGGCGGTCCCCGGCCTGGAACTCGACCTTCGCGCGCAGGGCTCCGTGGCTCGACGCGGAGGGGATGTCCACGGCGCCACGCAGGCTGGGCTCGGTCACGATGTAGCCGTCGCTGTCGAAGAACTCGCCCGCCACGTATCCGCCGGCGCGGTCGTCGCCGAAGGACGCCATCGCATCGCCGCGGAAGGTGGATTGGCTCCCTCCCTGCATGCCCGCGGAGAACCCGCCGCCACCGCCGGAGCGCGTGATGACGTGGACGACGCCCGCGAGGCTCTGGCTGCCCCAGCTGACCGTGGCGCCGCCCCGCACGATCTCGATGCGTTCGATGACCTCCACCGGGACCTGGCTCCATCGTACCCAGCCGAAGTAGGGGTCGTTCAGCGGAACGCCGTCGACGAGCACGAGCGTGCGGCTGGCGGCCGTGCCCCCCAATCCCCGCAGGGTCACGGCCTGCCAGGAGGGATGCGCCACTCCGGCCTGGAACGGGAAGCGGAAGTTGAGTCCGGGCACCTCCTGAAGGACGTCCTGGAGCGTCTGCGCGGCGGAGAGACGCAGTTCCTCGCGCGTGACCGTCGTCACGTTGACGGGGACCTCGCCCACCGATGTGGGGGCGCGCAGCGCCGAGACGATCAACTCGCCCAGCGCAATCACGCTGTCCGCAGGGACCGGATCCTGCGCCTCGAGCGCGGCGCCCGGCCACAGCCCCCAAAGGGCAAGCACGAGTAACCCGCGGCGGGGTTGCCGGAGCGAGCGAAGCACCGCTTCACGTAGCGTCATTGAGACTCTCCTCGAGGAGTTCCCTCACGATGGCCGGGTCCGCGCGTCCGTGCGTCGCGCGCATGACCTGGCCGACGAAAAAACCGGCGAGGCCGGTGTGGCCGGCGGCATAGCGCGCCACCTCGGCCGGGTGGGCGGCCACGACGTCGTGCACGACCTCGCGAATCTGCTCTGCGTCGCCGATCCGGCCCAGCCCCTCGCGCCGAACGATCTCGCGGGGGGCGCCGCCCTCTTCCACGAGCCGCGCCAGCAGCGACTTCGCCACCGCCCGCGAGATCGAGCGCTCGAGCACGAGTTCCACCAGTTCGGCCAGCGCCTCCGGCTCGAGCGCGCCCGCGTGGCCTTCGCTGCCCCCGGCGCCGCGGACCTCGTGCACGAGCCAGGTCGCGACGGCGGCCGGATCCACTCCGCCGCGGATCGCGCGCTCATAGTACTGTACCGATTCGGCGGAACCACTGAGCAGGTCGGCGAGTTCGTCC
>NZ_CANPWG010000023.1 GCF_947581915.1 Candidatus Palauibacter scopulicola | reverse complement strand
CGCGCAGGTTCGCGAAGTGTACCAGCGGCTTGATGCGGCCCAGCACGATGAGCAGAAGCGGCATCGTGATGAAGAGGTGGATCGTGAGCCCCGACCCGATCGTGGCGAAGTACTTCGCGAGCGCGGCGAAGCGTTCAAAGCCGGTCTCCCCCACCATCTTCGTGATCAGCGCGAAGACGCCGATGGGGAGGAACTTTATGATCCCCGACGTGAGCGCCATCATCGCCTGGAAGAAGGCGTTGAAGATGTCGGTGACGACCACGCGGGGCTTCTCCGGCAGTCCCGTGATCGCCGCGCCGAAGACGATGCAGAAGAAGATGATCGCCAGCATGTCGCCGGCCGAAGCGGCGGCGAAGAAGTTGTTCGGGACGATGTCGAGGATGAGATCGACGGCAGAGTCCGGCGTGCTGAGTTCGGGCACCTCCTGCTGCGCCGCCGCGCCCATGTCGGCGTTCACGCCCGGCCGGATGAGGTTCACCATCAGCAGGCCGGTCAGCGCCGCCAGCATGCTCGACAGCACGTAGTAGCCCATCGTCTTACCGAACAGGCGGCCGATCGCCCTTCCCCCGCCCACCGACGCAACCCCGGACACGATCGACGTGAGCACGAGCGGCACGATGATCATCCGGAGCAGCTTCATGAACAGCTCGCCGATCCACCCGATGTTCTCGGCCGCCGGCGCCCCGAAGGCCCAGCCGGTGAGCAGACCCAGGCCCATGGCGGCCAGCACCTGCCAGTGAAGGCGTCGGTACCAGGGGAGAGTGGGATCGTATTCCATTGGCGTCTCCGGTGCGGCGCCGTGTCGAGGCGCGTATCCAACGTTGTCAGCGACGCGACCAGAGGCGGTCAGGCCGCGATTCGAGCGAACGATCCAACGGGGGTTGATCGTGGTATCCAGACGGCGAGCCGGCAATGGGCGTCACTCCGCTCGCCGCGCTGAGCCGGCGCCCCGGCACGCTCGGTGACTCGCAGAATTCTGCGACACTGCACTAGCTTCGGGAGCCCTGACCCTCGCCGCCGCGTGCGGGCTTCACCGCCCCGGGAGATGTGATGCCCAGGATCATCCTTGCGGACAACCTCGACGCGCTCCGGGGCCTGCCGGATGGACGGGCGGACCTCATCTACATCGACCCGCCCTTCAACACCGGCCGCACGCAGCGGAGCACCCGGATCCGCACCCGACGCTCGTCACCGGGCGAAGAAGGCGACCGGACGGGATTTCAGGGCGAGCGCTACGAGACGACTGTCCTCGGCAGCCGGCGGTTCGCGGACCGGTTCGACGACTACCTCGCGTTTCTCGGCCCCCGACTCGTCGAGGCGTACCGCGTTCTCGCGCCGCACGGGTCGTTCTATCTGCACGTCGACTACCGGGAGGTACACCATTGCCGGCTCTTCCTGGACGACCTGTTCGGCCCGGAGAATCTCCTGAACGAGATCATCTGGGCGTACGACTACGGCGCGCGCCCGAAAACGCGCTGGCCGGCGAAGCACGACAACATCCTGTTCTACGTGAAGGACCCGTCGAACTACGTCTTCAACGTGGACGAGATCGAGCGCATCCCGTACATGGCCCCAGGGCTCGTCGGGCCTGAGAAGGCCGCGCGCGGCAAGCTGCCCACGGACACCTGGTGGCACACGATCGTCCCCACGAGCAGTGCCGAGCGGACGGGCTACCCCACCCAGAAGCCGCTCGGCATCCTCCGCCGCATCATCACGGCCTCCTCGAACCCCGGCGACCTCGTGCTCGACTTTTTCGCCGGAAGCGGCACGACCGGCATGGCCGCCCACGAACTGGCCCGCGACTTCATCCTCGTCGACGACAGCCCCGAAGCGCTCGAAGTGATGGCGAAACGATTCCGCGACGTACCGGACGTGCGCTGGGAGGGGGTTGGTCCGTAGCAGTCCGCGACGACAGACTGCGCCCGGGACATCTTACAAAATCCATGCCTTCAAGTACATATTGTCTCCGTGGACTGGGTAGCGCTTGGCGCGGCTTGCCGATGGAAGGAAGATCCTGATGGCATTGAACGTGAACGAGGTCATCGAGGGACTCGACACGCAGCGGCGGCGACGGGTGGAGGAGCGCGCCGCTGAACTCATCGCGGAGGAGATGACGTTGCGCGAGCTGCGCGAGGATGGACCGCCTGTCGAGTTGTCCGGCATCGCCGATCCGGAATAGACGACGCCTGCCCCCGGCCTAGGGGTCG
The DNA here is from genome assembly GCF_947581915.1 of Candidatus Palauibacter scopulicola. Classification (NCBI taxonomy): domain Bacteria; kingdom Pseudomonadati; phylum Gemmatimonadota; class Gemmatimonadia; order Candidatus Palauibacterales; family Candidatus Palauibacteraceae; genus Candidatus Palauibacter; species Candidatus Palauibacter scopulicola. Next base: position 51,395 of record NZ_CANPWG010000023.1, on the reverse strand, counting down.
CGGTGGGCGGTGTCGGGGGAGAAGGCGGGGAGGCAGACGGCGATGTACTCGGCTCCCTCGGGGCCCGGCGTGCTGTAGCGGACCCATTCGCCGGGGCGGGTGACGACGGCCTGGCCGGCATTCACGTCGATGACACCGCTCTCGTGCTCCACGCGCAGTGATCCGCTCAGCACGACGGTGATCTCCTCGAATTCGGGACGTTGACCCGGTTCGACCCAGCCGGGCGGCGCCACCATGCGCGCCACGCTGACGCCCTCGTGTCCCGTCCGGACGCGGCCGGCGTACTCCTCGATCCGCTTGGGTTGGTTCCCGGCCGCCTCGATGACGGCCGGGGCTTCGATCAGGGTGGGCATGTCCCGGACGGCGCCGGGCGTCCTCCCTGCGTTTCCTACATGCCTGCTTCGGCGAGGGACCGGACGGCATCGGCCAGCATGCGGACCTTCGCGGCGTCTCCCGCCCCCGCGGTGCCACGGGATACGGCGTCGGCCAGCGAGCGGAGCGCGTCGGCGCGGGCGGATCCCGTCATCTCCTCGGCCTCGGCCAGTCCGGCGCGGAGACGGTCGACCCTGGCGGCGGCGAGCCCGCCGTGCCGCTCCAACTGGTCCAGGTAGGCCCTCGCCAGCGCGAACGTCGCGGGCCACTCGAAGATGGGCTGACCCTGCGAGTTCAGGTGCGTCAACTGCACGGAGTTGGCGGCGTCGATCTCGTTCTGCGTGAGCGCCTCGCTCGGGACCAGCTCGAGGATGTCGAGACCGCGCTTGATTTCGGAGTTGACGATGACGCCGTTGTACCAGTAGACGGACCAGCTGCCGCCCATCTCCATCACGTTGCCATCGATCGGGCCGCGGTCGAAGTAGGCGATCTCGACCGGGTTCGTCGGATCGGTCCAGTCGATGAGCGAGATCCCGCCCTGGTACCAGCCTTGGATCATGATGTCGCGGCCGGGGATCGGGATCAGCGATCCGTTGTGGGCCACGCAGTTCTCCTCCGGCGTCTGCGGCGCAGGGAGCTTGAAGTAGCTCTGGAACTCCATCTCCGTGCCCTCGATGGTGAAGATCGCGTTCGCGCCCCACTCCATCGGGTCGGATGCGCGGCACTTCGGCTGGCCGCCGCCGCCCCACTCGTCCGTGAACAGGATGGCGGTGCCGTCGTTGTTGAAGGTGGCGGAGTGCCAGTAGGAGAAGTTGGAGTCGGACACGGCGGAGAGCCGCCTCGGGTTCTCCGGGTCGCTGATGTCGAGGAGCATGCCGTACCCCTCGCACGCCCCGCCGGCCAGACCGATGGCCGGATACACCGTGATGTCGTGGCACTGCGTCGGTCCGGGCTCCGGGCCATCGCCCTCCCCGCCCTGCTGTCCCATCATCTGCGCGATGATCGTGGGCAGCGCTTCGCGCAGCGACGCGCTGTCGGCTGCGGTGGGCGGACCCTCGCCGCCGCGCTGGGCCACGATCTGCCCAAGCATCCCCTGGGCGGCCGGTTCGGGCAGCACCATCTCCTGCCCCTGCACCTCGATGATGAAGGCGCCGCGCGCCCGGGCCTCCTCGAGCGCCGCGAGGTCGTCTGGGGCCGGGCCGTGCGTCGGCGGCGCGACCAGGTCCTCGAAGATGCGAGGTGAACTCACGATCTCGGCGCTCGCCGGATCCGCCAGCGGCACGCGGATGACCTCGATGCGGAAGAGGGCGGTGTTCGGATCCTCGGTCGGTGGCGCGCCCGAGCAGCCGGCGAGTTCCTCCGCCGGACGCACCGGGGCGGAGCCGGACACGTAGACGTAGACGTTGTCGTCGTCCCCGGGGTGTTCCAGCAGCGTGTGCGTGTGGGAGCCGCGGCAGGTCTGGACGTTCGCGACGTATTCCGGCGCCGTGATGTCGGAGATGTCGAAGATGCGGATGCCGCGGAACCGATCGTGGCTCACAGCCTCCTGGACACCCTCGTCACTGCAGTCGAGCCTTGCGCTGAAGTCCTCGCCGGACACGAAGAGCAGGTTCTCGTACACCGAGACATCGCTCTGCGAGGCGGGGCAGACGTACGTCATGACGGAGACCGGGTTGGCCGGATCGGAGATGTCCCAGATCTGTATGCCGTCGTAGTTGCCTTGGATCGCGTAGGAGCCGGTGAAGGCGAGGTCCGAGTTCGAAGGGCCCACGAACGGGTCCGGCGGGGGTGTCGTCGACACGAGGCTCAGGTTCCAGATCGCCTCGCCCGCATCGAACATGCCCGGCGCGAGCCCGACGCGCGGGTCCGGCGTCGGCGGATTGACCTGCAGGCCCGTGGGCGCGGCGGCCGGGGCGGCGGGTGCGGCGGCCATGCCGGTCGGCGCCGACCGGTAGGAGGAGCAGGCGGTTAACCCCGCGAGAGCGATCGCGCCGGCGAGCAGCGTCGCGAGGCGCGGGGCAGATCGAGTGTCGTCGCGTTCCTTCGTCACAGCGGACATGTCGGATCCTTCGATTGGGGTAAACTGCATGAATCAGCCGCCCGGCTCCGGCGCGGCGAGCGCCTCGAGCATCAGCTCCATGCGGGCGATTTCCGTGGCCTGATCGACGTGGATGTCGGAGGCCAGTTTGAAGATGAAGTCATCCTGCGCCGCGCCATCGGTGGCGAACAACTCCCGAACCATCGTGACGGCGCCCTTGTGGTGCTGGATCATGTACCGGAGGAAAAGGCGGTCGAAGTCGGGGCCGCGCGCGGCCTCGAGTTCCGCGAGTTGCTCGCGGGTCAGCATCCCGGCCATGAGCATGGCCCCGTCCCCGTGGCCCCGCATGTCGCCGGTGTCCGGCACGGGCAGCCCGCGCTCCGAGAGCCAGCGGCTCATTACGGCGATCTCATCGGTCTGCGCGTTGATGATCCTCCCGCACAGCGTCCGGATCGAGGGACTCGCGCCGGCACCCGGAGCGAAGCCCGCCATGACCAGTGCCTGCGCGTGATGCGGGATCATGTGCGTCATGAAGCGGATGTCCGCCTCGTGCGCGCCCTCAAGGGCAGCTTCCGCGCGCGCCCGGTAGATCGCCTCGAGTTCGGCCACGCGCGCGGCATCCGGACGGACCGCGTCCGGGCGGGGCGGCGACTCGGATGGACGGCCGCCGGACCCCGCGCTGGCACACGCCTGCACGACCGCGAGCAAACCGAAGAGTGCAACGCGCCTGGCGCGCGTGACGTGCCTTGTATGGTGGGTCCTCATGCTTCGCCGCGTGGTGACATCCGTTACCGAGGAGCTGTCCTGCATGAAATCTGCCGAACAGGCATACCGAATCAGGCGTACGAATACAATCCCGAACGGTTTCGCGGCGGATCGCGACGGGACCGGGGGTTCGCGCCCGGACGGTGGCGCGTAACGGGAGGCGGGCTGCTACGGGCTCGCGTCGTAGCGGTAGAGTCCGACCTCCTCCTCGTCGAGGGCGTCGCGCTGGAGGAGCACGAAGCGGTCGGCGTCGACGGCCAGCACGCTCGCTTCCGCGGGAAGATCCAGCCATCCCCGCGGCTGTCCGTCGGGGCCGAGGACGAGCCAGCGGCGGGTCTCCTCGCCGGGGCGGGTCACAAGCCCGATCCAGACCATCTCGTCGGGACCCAGCACGGCCGAGTGGAAGGCGGGGTGCGTCTCCCGGTACGGTGCGTTCTCGACGAAATCCATGAACCAGTCGGGGGCGTCCGGACCCCTGCGCGCGAGCCGCTCCGCTTTCCACGTCCCGATTTCTTCGGCCGTAACGGCCCACCCGCCAGCCGAGCCACGGATCCGACGCGTCAGACTCCCGTCCGCCGCGTGCACGGAGAGGCTCAGCTCGTCGGTGTCGCCGATCAGGGCCCGATCCCTGAATCCGCGGGCGACGATGTCCCGCCCGAAGGCGGGTTCGGTGCGGGTGAACCCGCCACCGGGAATGCCGCCGTAGCTCCACTCCGTGGCGGGCAACACGCCCAGCGTGTCCGGGTCGGTCTCGATATCGGTGAACGCAAGCAGGGGGGTCGTGTCCCGCTTCGTCCCCTCCGGGAGGAAGTACCGCTGTTCTCCCAGGATCGCGAGCACGTGCCCCGTGGCATCTCTCGCGAGCGGCTTCAGGCTCACGATGGCACTCTGGGCGGAGAGGGGCGACGACGTGAGGAACTCCCCGCTCTCCGAGAACTCGTTGAGGCGGGCCAGTCTGGCGTCGTAGGCGAGGAACCCCCCGCCCGTCCCGAGGAGGGTCGTGATCTCGCTGAACTCGCCCGGTCCCTCGCCCTGCCCCCCGACCCGGGCCGTGAGCGAACCGTCGGCGGAGAAGAGCAGCACCTCGCCCGAACCGGTGTTGGCGAGCGCGAGGCCGTCGTTTCCGAGCAGAAGGGCATCGCCGACCCAGAACAACTCGATCCCGAGATCGCGGGTGGAGAAGACGAGGTTCGACTCCAGGACGGGTACCGAGAGCTCCTCCACGCGGCCCAGGGCGATGTTCGTGATGCCCGCTGAATCGGAGACCAGGACCGCGTTCGGGGGTTGATCCTCCGGCTCGGGGTGAGCGCCGCCGCAGGCGATGGCCGCGCAACTGAGGACTCCGGCGGTAAGGAAGCTTCCGCGAGCGCGCATGGTTCCCGTCCCGGCTGAAACATCGGTGATGTGGACCGCTGTCCGCGGCATGGCGACCTCGTTCCGTAAGAGGCGCCATGTCGACCGAGGGTTGCATCCGCCGGGCGCTACTCGGAGGCGGGGACGCCCAGGGCGCGGCGCAGAGCCTCGACGCCTCCGACGACGGGCAGCGCGAGGCGGGTCTCTCCCAAGTCGACGGTGAGGGTCGTGCCGGGGTCGGGGTGCAGGGTGAAGAACTTGTCGCTGGAGAAGATCATCAGACCGATGCGGGCACCGGCCGGAATGATCTGGTCGTCCGGCTGGAGCGCGAACTCGAGGTCGACGAACTCCCCCGGCGTGAGCGGTGCGCCGGCCCGGGGCGACGCGATGTCCTCGGCGCCTGCGTTGGCGGGGTCGGCCCATCCCTTCGTGATGATGTTGTCGTTGATCTCTCCGCCCTCGGTCCACGGCAGCGACACCAGCCACACGGACAGGTTGGCCGCGGGCGCGTCGGCCGACACCCGCACGCGGACGGTCGCCACGCCCGACAGGTGGACGTCCTCGCGGAGTTCCGGCGTCGCGTACAGCAAGCGGTGGTTCGACCACTCCGCCGCGGCAAGTTGGTCACCGGTGAACGTGAAGTTGTCGACGATCGCACCGGTCCCGGCGCCCGCCTCGTCGAGGGAAAGCGTGCCGGTCCAGTGTCCGTCGCCACTTGGACGGAGCGTCACGGCGTCGGCCTCGGGGTGCGGATAGCTCGGGTAGGGCGTGGGCTCGGAGCGGTCGTCTCCTTCCCGCACGATCCACGCCGCCGGGTCTTCCTCCACGCCGTTCTCGACGCCGACCACGTAGCGGGTGAACCACCGGTTCATGAGTTCGAGCGGGGGAGCCCCGCCGTGCCCGCCCTGGTGGTAGTAGATCTGCAGCGGCACACCGCGCTCCCCGAGCGCCATCGCAATGCGGTGGCTGTGCTCGGGCATGACGTTCCAGTCGTTGAAGGCGTGGCTCATGAGCGTGGCCGCCCGCACGCCGTCAACGTGGTTCAGGTAGTCGCGGCCCGCCCAGAAGTCGTTGTAGTCGCCCGTGACGCGGTCCAGCCGCGCCGTCATCTCGTCGCGCACGTTCGCGAGGCAGTAGTCGCGGACCTCCGGGAAGCCGCTGAAGATGAAGTCGAACAGGACGTCGACGTCCTCCCCGGGATAGCCGCCCGGTGACCGCACCAGTCCGTTGGAGCGGTAGTAGTGGTAGTAGGAGGTGTTCGGCGCGATGGGGATGATCGCCTCGAGCCCCTCCACGCCCGTCGTGGCGGCGGCCAGGGGGAGCGTGCCGTTGTAGGAGGTGCCCGTCATCCCGACGCGGCCCGTCGCCCAGTAGGCTTCGACTTCCTCGGCTCCGTCCACGCTCGCGAAGCCCCGCGCCCGGCCGTTGAGCCAGTCGATCACGGCCTTCGGCGCCAGCGACTCGTTCGCGCCGCCGACAGTCGGGCAGCCCTGCGACTGGCCCGTCCCGGGCGACTGCGAGTGGACCACCGCGAACCCCCGCGGCACCCAGGTCGCGACGTGCGAGTTCGAGATCCTCGGCTGGCTCGGGATGTGCTGGATCGTGGCCGGGAACGGATCGCGCGCCGGGGCTTCGCCGCCGACCTCCTGGCGGAGGTCCCAGAAGTGGGCGAAGTCGATGCCGGCGACGCCCGAGTAGTAGGGGCTCGTCTCGTAGATGACCGGCACCCTGAGCCCCTCGCCGTCGGTCTGCCCCGGACGCGTCACATCCAGGTGCACCCGGTCCGGCCGGCCGTCGCCGTCGGAGTCGAACCCGGTCTCGACCCACAGTTCATGGCGGATCCAGGCGGACGAATCCGCGAAGGCCGGGACGATCTGCGCCTGCCCGTCCTCGATCACGAGCCCGGCCTGCGCGGCGACCGCCGCCGGAAGCAGGACGAACATGAGGAGGGCCGCGGCGGGCGTGGCGAAGCGCACTGAAATCATGGGTCGGTTTCCGATCTGTCGGTTGGTGGCGGTCGGTCAGCTGGTGCCAGCCGCCGGTGTCTGGCCGAGTCAGGGGCGCCGCAGGGGGCGGCCGGCGAGTTCGCCGGTCACCTCGTCGTCGCGGATCGCGAAGCGGCCGTTCACGAGCACGTGCACGACGCCCTCGGACAACTGGTGCGGGTCGTCGTACGTCGCCCGGTCCGTGAAGCGGTCGAGGTCGATCACCGCGATGTCCGCGACCAGACCTTCGCGGATGTAGCCGCGATCGTCCAGCCGCAGGAAGTCCGCGGCGAGGCCCGACATGCTCCGGATCGCAAACGGGAGCCCGATCGCGCCGTCCCGGTCCACGAAATCCCTGATTTTCTTCGGGAAACCCCCGTACACGCGTGGATGCACGATCTCGGCCCCCGGCGCGGGCGTCGCGCCGTCCGTGCACGTCATCATCCACGGCATCGTCGCGAGGTAGCGCGTGTTCTCGACGTCGTAGAGGTCGCGGTTCATCACCCACGGGTTCGACCCGGACATGATCTCGCGCACGGCCTCGGGGACGGGCAGCCCTCGTTCGGCCGCCACATCGGCCAGCGTCTTGCCGTTGAACTCGGGCCTCGCATCGGCGAACACGATCTGTTCCGGTCCGCCGCGGATCTCGAGCATCTCCATCGTCTGTACGTCGAGGACCCGTGCCGTGTCGGGATGCTGGAAGCGGCGCACCATCTGCTCCGGACCGCCCGCCTGCGCCCAGCGCGGGATCGTATAGGCGCGCAGGCTCGACATCGTGGACGTGTATACGTGCTGCGCGCCCGCCACCTCGAGTCCCTCCGCGCGCGCCGAATCGATGATCGCCGCGCCTTCCGAGGCCCGGCCGTACAACGCCGCCCCCTGCGCGTTGAAGTGGCTGAAGATGGTGCGGAGGCCGGACTCGGCGCCGATGTGGATCGCCTCGCGAATCGAATCGTGGTAGCCGATCCCCTGGTACGCCGCGCCGAGATCCCGGTCGTGCGTGTCGTAGATCGGGGCGTGCCCACCGCCGATCGGGTACTCGGCCGCGACCCGTCCGAGTTCGATCACCTCGTCGGCCTCCGCGTAGTAGCCGGGCGTATAGAAGAGTCCGGAGGAGAGTCCGAAGGCGCCGTCCTCCATGCCCTGGCGGACGAGCGCCTTCATCTCGTCGAGTTCTCCCGCGCTGGGGTCGCGGTCGTCCATGCCGATGACGGCCCCGCGGACGGATCCGTGTCCGATGTAGGAGATGATGTTCTTTCCGACGCCGGACGCTTCCAGGTCCGCGAAGAGCCCGGCGAGGTCCGTGCTGCTCGAGCCGTCGACCCCGATGACGCCGGTCGTGATCCCCTGGGTGAGGAATTCGGTAGCGGGGAGCCCGTACGCTTCGCCGATGGTGATGACCGTGATGTGGCTGTGCATGTCGATGAAGCCGGGCGTGAGCAGCAGGCCGTCGAGCGGGATCGTGTCCCGCAACGCGATCTCCGCGGCCGAGGCATCGCCGACGAAGGCGATCCGGTCGCCCTCCACCGCCACATCGGCCATGAACGACGGTTCGCCGGTCCCGTCGAGAATGGTCGCCCCGGTGAACAGCACGCTCGTCGGCGGGATCTCCGCTTCCGCTTCCGGCGCATCGTCGGGCGCGCAGGCCAAGGTCGCGCCCGCGAGTGCGAGACACGTGATCACGGGGCGGGCGGGCACCCGGCGACGCGCCGCCGAGCGGAGCGCGGGGATCCGCCATCGCAGCGGGATCGCGGCCGGCATACTCTCAACGCGTTCGCCGTTCATCGGTTCTCCCCTTTTCGACCCTTCGACCGAGGCTGCCCCATGCCGGCACGTCCACACGGGCGGGCGCTGGACGCCCTCCGACCCACGACCCTGGAGACGGGAACCGCCCCCTTCGCCGAGGGATCGTGCACCATCACGATGGGGATGACGCGCGTGCTTTGCACGGCCTCCGTCGACGAGAAGGTCCCGCCGTGGCGCGAGGGCCGGGGCGGCTGGGTCACGGGCGAGTACGCCATGCTGCCCCGCGCCACGTCGGAACGAACCCGCCGCGAGCGGCGCGGCGCGAGAGGCCGCACGCAGGAGATCCAGCGCCTCATCGGCCGCTCGCTGCGGGCGGCTGTCGACCTCGCGGCGCTCGGCGAGCGGACCGTGACCGTGGACTGCGACGTCCTCGTCGCCGACGGCGGCACCCGCACCGCCTCGATCACGGGCGCGTGCGTGGCCCTCGAGATGGCCTTCCAACGGCTGGTCTCCGACGGGGCGCTCGAAGCCAGCCCGCTCCGCCAATGGGTCGCCGCGATCAGCGCCGGTATGGTGGACGGCGAGGCGAGACTCGACCTGGAGTACGTGGAGGACGCCGCCGCCGACGTCGACTTCAACTTCGTCTACCTCGAGGACGGCCGCCTCGTCGAGGTCCAGGGAACCGCGGAAGGCGCCCCCTTCACCCGCGCCGAACTCAACGACCTCCTCCACTTGGGCACCGCGGGCACGGCCGAACTGTTCCAACTACAGACGGCAGCTCTTTAGCGCTTCGGGGTGACCCTGGCGCCGCGCCGGGGGGGCCGGGTCAGCGGCGGACGGCCCGAATGAGGTGGTCGAGGAGGGGGTATTCGCGGTCGAGGTGGAGGTTGCCGTGGGCGACGATTCGGGTCTGGTCGCCTCGGCGGAGGCCGCCGCCGGAGTTCTCTCCGTAGCCCGAGTAGAGCGCATCCACGACCTCCATCCCGCTGATGATCTCGCCGAACGGCGCGAATCCCGTCGAGTCGAGGCGCACGTTGTCCACGAGGTTGATATACACCTGGGTGGCGCGGGTTCCGGGGTCGGTGAAGGCGAAGGTGATGCGGCCGCGCGTGTTGGAGGCGACAACCGGGTCGTCGGGGATGTAGGCGTTCATCCACTCGGCGGTGATGGCCGGGTCGCCCGCCAGTCCCCACTGGACGATGAAGTCGGGGACGACGCGGTGGAAGCGGGCGTCGTCGTAGTAGCCGGATTCGACGAGGGTGAGGAACCGCTCGGCGCCCAGCGGCGCCCAGTCGCGGTGCACGGCGATGACGAACTCGCCCTGGCTTGTTTCGACCGCCACTTCAACCGGACCCGCCTCCGTCGCGACGCGGCGAGCGATGGCATTTGCCCCGACGTCGGAGGACGGCACGCGCTCGACGCGCTCGCATCCCAGGACGAGGATCGTCGCGGCAAGGAGCTGCGTGGCGCAGGCTCGGGTCCTCACTCCCGGCTACCGTCCGCTCCGACGCGGCGCGTCGTCGTTCGTCTCTGTCGTCATTCATCCCTCAGGAACTGCTCGAAGAAGTCGAGCATGTCCAGGAGCATCTGGCGGCGGTTCGCCTTCCCGTACACGTAGTAGTTCTCGTTCGGGTACGTCTTGTACTGGAACGGCTTGTAGTGGTTCTCCAGCGCCCGCGCGAAGATCTCGGACTGGTCGGAGCCGGGATAGCGACCCACCCCGTGGATGAGGAGGATGGGCGTCGAGACGTCGGCAACGTGTGAAATCGAGGAACTGCGGCTCCACACGTGCTCGCTCGTCTCGAACGGGCCGAGTTCGTGGTCGAGCAGCTTGACGTGCCGGAGTTCGTTCTCGCCGTGGTGGAAGTGGACCCAGTCCGTATAGCCGGACCCCGGGATCGCGGCGCGGAAGGCGTCCGGCGCGAAGGCCACCGCGTACATGCTCATCACGCCGCCGTAGCTCGTCCCCGTGATCCCGATCCGCTCGGGGTCGACCTCCGGGAGCGCCCGCAGGTAGTCCGCACCCGCGACGACGTCCTCGAGGTCGCAGTGACCCCAGCAGCCGTTGTTCGCGTCGGCGAAGTCCTTCCCGTAGCCCGAACTCCCGCGGATGTTGGGCAGCAGCACGACGTATCCCCGCTGGACGAAGAACTGCACGTGCTGCTGGAAGGTGTCGTGGAACTGCGACGTCGGACCCCCGTGGATCCACATCACGCCGGGAAGCCCGTCCCCGGCGACGGCCCCCGGCGGCCGGTAAAGATAGGCCGGGATCGAGTATCCGTCCGTGCTCTCGTAGCGGATCTTCTCCGGCGCGACGAGGCGGGCGCCGTAGTTGCCGGCGGGCATGGAGGAGGTGAGTTGCCGGCTGCTCCCGTCCTCGAGCGACACGACGTGGAGGTCGCGCGGGCTGAGGAGGTCTTCCTGGAGGTACGCGATCGCCCGGCCGTCGGGAGACCACGACGGGCTCGACGCGACGCCGGCCTTCGGCGACACGAGCACCCGCGGCTCGCCCCCGTCCGCCGACACCACGCGCAGGTCGTGGTGCCCGTTGTGGTTCTCCGTGTAGGCGATCCAGCGCCCGTCGGGGGACCACGCGGCGGCGCTCTGGTCGGCCTCGGCCGACGCGACGGGACGCGGGTCTCCACCCTCCCGCGGCGCGAGCCAGTAGTTGATCCAGCCGTTCCGGTGCGAGCGGAAGAGGATCGAACCGCCGTCGGGTGACACGCTCGGGTAGCCGAAGGTCGCCCCGGCTCCGTAGTCGAAGAAATCGCGGTCCTCGATCACCGTGCGCGGGCTGCCCCCCATGGCGTCGACCTCGATCACGTCGTGGTCCTCCCACGCATCGTCGAGGCGGACGTAGAGGATGTGGCGGGAGTCCGGCGTCCAGCTGGGGAAGACGTCGTAGCGCTTGTCCTCGGTGAGGCGGTCCACGCGCCGGGTGGCGACGTCCACCTTCCAGATGTCGTAGTTCCCGTAGCGGTCGCCGGCGAAGACGATGGAGCGCTCGTCCGGGGACCAGCTCATCGAGTTGATCCGCGCCCCGAGATCGGTGAGTTGGACGTCCGCACCGTCGCGCGCCGACCAGAGCCATATCTCCGGCGCGCCGCTCTTGTCCGACACGTAGGAGATCCACGTCCCGGCGGGTGACCAGGCCGGCATCTGCGAGCTGAGGAAGTGGCCAGAGCCCCCCATGTCCACGGGCACGCGGGTGGGGAAGCCACCTTCGGGCGGCAGGGTCATGAGCCCGCCCGTGAGCCCGGACTCGAACAGGATCGCCGAGCCGTCCGGCGACCAGGCGGGCGCGCCCCCGACGACGGACTCGATGGACAGGAGCTGGTCGATCGCGAGCGCGCCGGCCTTGCCGCCGTCCTGCGCGCGGAGCTCGCCCCCGCCGCCGACCGCGGCGCCCAGAGCGAGAAGGATGCCGAAGATCGCCGTCAACTGCGGGTCGCGAGCCATGTGTCGTCCTTTCAGCGCGTCAGTACGCGGTCTCCTGCGGGTGCGGCCGCTACAGGGCCGGACGGCGCGAGGCCGGGCCGGGCGATGCCGACTCCTCGGAGGTCGTGCGGCGCACCGGGTCGCCCTCGAAGCGCCACTCCGACTCGAAGTCCTTCGGGGGCGCCTCCCCCAGCAGGCGCGCGCGCACCATCTCGACCGGCATCCTGCCGCCCCTGAGGATCGCGTCGTGGAAGGCGCGGTTCGTCATCTCCCCCGACTGCACGAGCTGTTCGTGCAGAGCCCGGAACTGCAGCCCGCCGATCATGTAAGCGACCTGGTAAAGCGGCGAATAGGAGCCGTTGAAGCTGCGCCGGACCTCCGCCTCGGCGTTCGCCCGCTCGTGCCCCACCCGTTCCACGAGGAAGTCGATCGCCTCCTGCGGGGTCATGCGCTCGAGGTGGAAAGAGAGGGAGAAGATGATCCGGGCCGTGCGGTGCATGCGCCAGAACAGCATGCCGATCCGGTCCTCGGGGGTCGACGGGAAGCCGAGGTCCCAGAGCAGCATCTCCCAGTAGAGCGCCCACCCCTCGCCCCAGAACGGCGTCGAGAACGCACCGCGGTGCGAGTTGAAGCGGCTCGTCATGAACCCCTGCAGGTGGTGTCCGGGGATGAGTTCGTGGTGGACGGTCGCGCGGGAGAAGTGTTCGTTGTTCCCCCGCATGCTCATGAGCTTGTACTCGTGCTCCATCCCGTCGGTGGGGAAGGAGACCTGGATCACCTCCCCGCCGAGGAAGAAGGGCGACACCTTCTGCCGCTCCGGAGACATCATCTCGATGCGCCAGATTTCGTCGGCGAGCGGGGGGACCGTGAGGAGGTCGCGCTCGGTGACGAAGGCGAGCGCCTCGTCGGCGAGTTCCCGGATCATCTGCGGCTGGTCACCGGGGTCGCGGTGCAGCGTCTTCACGTACTCCAACGCCGCCCGCCAGTCGTCCCCGTAGCCGAGTTCGCGCGAGGCCTCGATCATCCGCGCCTCGCACCACGCGTATTCCCGCTCGGCGATCGCGATCAGTTCCTCGGGCGTGTACGGAATCATCTCGTGGCGCAGGTCCGCGGCGAGACCCTCCGCTCCGATCGGGTCGCCGACGATGGGTTCGTCCTCACCCGCCCGGTAGCCGATCACCGTCTCGCGCAGGAAGGTCGCGTAGCCGTCGAGGGCGGCCTTCGCGCGGGCGTACGGGTCTTCGTTCCACCAGGTGAAGACGGGGTCGTAGCCGGCGTAGTGCTCGTACCAGTCCTCGAGGAGCCGCGTGCGCTCCGCCAGCGCGGTAACCGCCCGGAGGGCGACGATCCGAGACACGTCTTCCCCGCTTTCGAGCCGGGCCTCGACCTCGGCGCGGGCGGCTTCGATCTCGGACGGCAGTTCCGCGAGACGGGCCGCGGCGGATTCCGACTCCACCGGCTCCCGGCGCCGGCGGCGTTCCTCCAGGTCCACGATGAGCGAGGTGAAGGGGATGAATCCCTCCATCTCGGCCGCGAGCCCCGCCTCGCGGGTCAGGAGGTCGAGCCGGTAACGCAGTTCGTTGAGGAGGAGGACGTAATCCACGCGCCCCTCGAGGGAGAGGGACTCGAAGTCGAGCGCCTCGACCCGGCCCCGCCAGTCCGAGAAGAAGTCGCGGAAGCGCGCGTTGCGCTCGGCGGAGTAGGGGACGTTCCAGCGCCGCCCGAGCGCGGACCGGTCGGTGCTGTAACGCTCGACGACGGCCGCGAGTTCGCTCGTCTGCGCCCCGACGAGCGGCGTGAGATCCTGTGCCGCGGCCGGGCGGGCGGGAGCCGTGACGAGCCCGGCGAGGACCAGGACCGGTCCGGCGACGAGGGCGACGAGAAGGCCGGGAGCGCGGCGGGCGACGGTTCGACACGCAATCATGGGGTCATCCTCCGCAGGACGAAGTGTCCGGAGACGACGTCCATCCGCAGTTCATCGAAGGAGGCTCCGCCGCCGGCGCCGCCGGAATCTCCTCCGCGGACGAAGCGGTAGCGGGTCCGTCCATCGGCGAACTCGTCGCCGCCCAGCCACGAGAGGGTGGCCGGGCCGCCTCCCGTGTTGATCGTCAGTTGTCCGTCCTCGGCAGCCACCGTTGCGGTAATGCGCTGGCCGCGGGCCGGGCCTTCGTAGCGGCCCGCGTAGGGCGAGGGATCGCCTTCGAAGGGAGTCGCGGCGGGCTCCGCCGGTTCGCCCAGCACCACGTTTTCGATCTGGCCCGCGATCCCGCCGGACGAGGCGCCTCCGGCCGTGTTGATGAGCACCGCGATGGTCAGGTCTTCCGACGGCACGTAGCGGAGGTCGGAGACATAGCCGAAGATCCCGCCGCCGTGCGAGATCCGCGGGGTCCCGTCCCGATCCGTGACCGCGAGGCCTTTTGCGTAGCGCAGATCCGTGCCGTCGAGCAGGGGCTCCGGCGTGATCATCAGCCGGTAGCTCTCGGGGGTCAGGATCCCGCCGCCGTCACCGTCTCCGTGGAGGGCCTGATTCCAGGCGACGAGGTCGCGCACCGTGGAACAGAGCGATCCCGCGGCGTAGGGCCACTGGTGGTCCAGGTACGGGGCCGGATGCAGCCCGTCGTCGCCCGGCTCATACCCCTTGGCGCGGTTCGGCGTGAGTTCGTCCTTGTGGCAGTAGCGGGAGTTCCCCATCCCCGCCGCCGCGAAGAGGCGCTCCTCGACGAAGTCCTCGTAGCTCATCCCGCTCGCGGCCTCGATGACGAGTCCCGCCAGGAAGTACGCCGAGTTGTTGTAGGTCATCGCCGTGCCGGGCTCGAACTCGAACGGCTCGGCGGCGAAGAGCGTGACGAGCGTGTCGCGCGGCAGATCCAGGGGAGCGAGTTCGACCCAGAGATGCTCCATCTCGGTGTAGCCCTTGATGCCCGAGGTGTGGTCGAGGAGTCGCCGGACGGAGATCGTCCGGTCCCCGACGGGGTAGTCGGGGAGCCACCGCGTGAGCGGGTCGTCGAGGGAGAGCTTCCCTTCCTCGTGCAGGAGGAGGACGGCCGCCGCCGTGAACTGCTTGGTCACGGACCCGACCTCATAGACGGCGTCGGGTGGCGTGAGCACACCCAGTTCGAGGTCGGCGTGGCCGAACTCCTCGATCAGGAGGGTGTCGGTCCCGCGCACGACCGCGATCGACATGCCGGCAGTCCGCCCGGCCTCGATCGGGGCCGTGGCGATGGCGTGGATCGCGTCGACCTGGTCCGGCGCAAGGGAGGTGGGGGACGGATCGGAGACGGCGGAGTCCGACGCCGGGTCCGGCGGGGCGCAGCCGGCGACCCCGAGGGCGAGGGCGGCGACCGGGACCGCGACGGCCCGGACGGCGACGCCGAGCCTGCTTCCGGGTGACCCCGGGCGGACGCGGCGGAATCTGGGTGATCTCACGTTGAATCTCCTGCATCTCGGTTGAACCAGACCTATCTTCGGGCGGTGGATCGGATGTGTCGATAGCCCGCGGCCCGGCAAGCGCCGGCCGCGGGAGGAAGGAATTCGGGGGGACGCGATGGAATCGACGGTAGCACCGGCTTCGGTCTTCACGGAGCGCGAGGCCGCGGCGGAGTCGGCGGACAGCATCCCGTGGTATCTGAGCGCGGTCCTGTTCGCGTCGGCGGCCGTGATCGCGGGGATCACATGGGACATCTCCTGGCACCGGACGATCGGTCGGGACACGCTCTTCACGCCCGCCCACCTGCTGGTGTACGCGGGCGGGCTGGCGGCGGGGCTGTCGTGTGGGTGGCTCGCGCTCAAGACGACGTTCTCCGGGACGGACGGGGAGGTCGGGCGTTCCGTGAGGTTGTGGGGGTTCCGCGCGCCGCTCGGGGCCTGGGTGGCGATCTGGGGCGCGATCGCCATGCTCGCGTCCGCGCCGCTCGACGACTGGTGGCACAACGCGTACGGGCTCGATGTCGAGATCCTGAGCCCGCCCCACGTGGTCCTGGCGCTTGGAATCTATGCGATCCAGGTGGGCGCCCTGCTGATGGCGCTGTCGTGGCACAACCGCGCCTCGGAGACGGGCCGGCGCAAGCTCGCGTGGGCGTACGTGTTCAGCGCCGCGATGCTGATCCTGTCGCTCTCCGTGCTGCTCATGGAGTACACGTTCCCGAACCAGATGCACGGGGCGACATTCCACCTCATCATGGCGGCGCTCTTCCCCGTCCTTCTCTTCGCCATCGGCCGGGCCGGGCAGATGCGCTGGCCGGCGACGTGCGCGACGCTGATCTACACGGGGATCTCGCTGGCGATGATGTGGGTGCTGCCGCTCTTCCCGGCGGAGCCGATGCTGGCGCCGATCCTCCGCCCGGTCACCCACATGGTGGCGCCCGAGTTCCCGCTCCTCCTGTTCGCGCCCGCGATCGTGATCGACCTCCTGCTGCGGCGGCATTCGGCCCCGGGCGAGGCGCCCGAACGGGCCTCGGCGGACTGGCGGATCGCGGCCGTGGGCGGCGTCGCCTTCGTGGCCATCTTCGGCGCGATCCAGTGGGTGTTCGCCGACTTCATGATCTCCGAGGGCGCACGGAACTACTTCTTCCAGGGCAACACGTGGGGCTACACAGCCGCGCCCGGCGAATGGGAGAACGTGTTCTGGCACGGCGGCCAGTTCCTCGCGGGCGAGTTCTCGGTCTCGAGCTTCCTGTCCGCGGCGTGGTGGGCGCTGCCGATCGCATTCGTCTCGGCGCGCTCGGGGCTGTGGCTGGGCAACTGGTGGCTGCGCGTCCGCCGGTGAAGCGCGGCACGGCTATCCGACCGACGCGCGGCGGGGCCGCCCGGCTGACGCGCGCGGCGGCGTTCGTCGTCGGACTGTACGTCGTGGCGACGGGACACGTCGGGAGCAACAACGTGTTCTTCTCGGGCGAGGCGGGCCCCTACCCCGTCTCCGTCATCATCCGTCCCCCCGAGGTCATCCCGGGGCTGGCGGAGATCGCGATCCGGGTGCCGGGCGGCGACGTCGACCGGGTGACGGCGCGCCCCGTGCGCTGGGACGCAGCCCCGGAAGGCGGAGCGCCGCCCCCCGACGAGGCCGTGCCCGTGGCGGGCGACGCGGAGCTGTTCGCCGCCGAACTGTGGCTCATGACGGTGGGCGCCTACCGGATCGAGGTCGCCGTGGAGGGGGGTCGAGGGAGCGGCGAGGTCTCGGTTCCGGTGACCTCGGTCATGCTCGGCGTGCGCGACCTGCCGCCGGGTCTCGGCCTGGTCCTGGCCGCGCTGGGGCTTCTGCTCGTCGCCGGCGTGGTCTCGATCACGGGGGCCGCGGTGCGCGAGAGCCAGGTCCCGGCGGGTGAGACGGCGGGCTCCCGGCGGCGGCGCCGCGCGCGGATCGCCATGGCCCTCACGGCCGTGGGGCTGGCGGGCCTCCTCTACCTGGGGAACGCGTGGTGGGAGGCCGTCGACCGGGAGGTCCGCAGCGGGATCTTCGAGCGCCTCGAGGTCGAGGGCGCGATCGTGCGCGACGGAGGGAGGCCCGCGCTCGAGATCGCGATCACGGATCCCGCATGGCGCGGCCGGAACTGGAGCCCGCTGGTGCCGGATCACGGCAAGCTCATGCACATGTTCGTGGTCGGAGCGCCGGGCATGGGCGCGTTCGCGCACGTGCACCCCGTCCCCGTGGACTCGTCCACCTTCCGCGTCCCGTGGCCGAACCTGCCACCGGGCGAGTACCGGATCTACGGCGACATCGTCCAGGAGTCCGGCTTCGCGCAGACGGTCGTCGACACGATCACCGTCGAAGCGGCGGCGCTCGCGGTTGCGGAGGGGGACGCCGCGGTCCCCGGGGAGGCCGTTGCCGCCCCCGCCGCGCCCGGAGCGCAGGACTTGCTGCCAGAGGCGTCGGGGGGCCTGCTGCCGGACGCGGACGACTCCGCGTGGACGGGCGTGCCGGTCGCCCTCTCCGGGCCGGGTTCGGAGGCCCTGCTGGACGACGGCTCGATCCTCGAATGGCAGGGGGACCGGGATCTTCGCGTCGACGAGGAGACGGTCCTCGCGTTCAGACTCTGGGATCCCGACGAGAAGCCGGCCGAGCTGGAGCCTTACATGGGGATGCTCAGCCACGCCGCGCTCACGCGGGGCGACGGCGCCGTGTTCGTCCACCTGCACCCGGCGGGCACGATCTCGATGGGGTCGCTCTCAGTGCTCACGCCCGGCGGATCGCCGATGGCGGGCGGCGGGACGGACGCTCCCACCGGCGTGGTCGAGTTTCCGTTCGCCTTCCCGCAGCCGGGCGAGTACACGATCTGGGTCCAGGTGAGACGCGAGGGCCGCGTCCTCACGGGGGCGTTCCAGGCGACGGTTCTGGAGTGACCGCTGAAGTGAGCGCCGGGTGAGCGTCGGGTGAGCGTCGGGTGAAAGAACGGATCGCGATGTGCTTCAGCGGCGGCAAGGACAGCGCCCTGGCCCTGCACGCGCTCCAGCAGTCCGGGACCTACCGCGTCGAGACGCTGATCACGACGGTGACCGACGCCTACGACCGGGTGAGCATGCACGGGGTGCGGCGCGCGCTCGTGCGGGACCAGGCGGCGGCCATCGGCATCCCGCTGGTCGAGGTCGTCGTCCCCCCGCAGTCCTCGAACGAGATCTACGAACGCGCCATGGGCGAGGCGTTCGATCGCCTTTACGAAGACGGGATCCGTCGCGTGGCCTTCGGGGACATCTTCCTGGAGGACCTCCGCGAATACCGCGAACGGCAGCTCGCTGCCTCCGGGCTGGAGTGTCTCTTCCCGATCTGGAAGCAACCGACGGCGGCGCTCGCGCGTTCCTTCATCCGGGATGGGTTCGAAGCAATCGCCGTGTGCATCAACCCGGCCGTGCTGGACGCCTCCTTCGCGGGCCGCGCCTTCGACGCGTCTTTCGTCGCCGATCTCCCGGAGGACGTGGATCCGTGCGGGGAGAACGGAGAGTTCCATACGTTCGTGTGGGACGGCCCGATCCTGCCGCGGCCGATCCCGGTCGCGCGCGGCGAGGTCGTGGAACGGGATGGTTTCGTCTTCTGCGACCTGCTCGCGGCGGCAGCGTGACCCATAGCGTGACCCACTTGGCGCCTGGGGTGTAGCAGTACTGCGAGCGACGGACGAGTCAGCTCGGAACGTGAGTCGGAACGTGAGATAGAGAGGGTTCGCGGATGTTCAGAGTTTTCGGCCTCATGGTGGGCCTGACGGTTCTCCTGGTGTTCGCCGGCCAGATCATGTTCGGGCAGCAGGGCGCGGTCCTGTTCCTCGTGCTCTCGGGGGCCATGAACTTCGGGATGTACTGGTTCAGCGACCGGGTGGTCCTGCGCATGTACCGGGCCCAGGTCGTGGACCGGTCGCAGGCGCCGGACCTCTACGACCGGGTGGAGCGGCTGAGGAAGCGGGCGGGCCTGCCGGCGCCGGTCGTGGCCATCTCGCCGCAGCCGCAGCCGAACGCGTTCGCCACGGGCCGCAACCCGGAGCACGCCGTGGTCTGCTTCACGCAGGGCATCCTGCGGGCGCTGCCGGCCCGTGAACTCGACGGAGTCATCGCGCACGAACTCGCCCACATCAAGCACCGGCACATGCTGGTCGGCACGGTCGCGGCGACGATGGCGGGCGCGATCGCGATGATCGCCTCGATCGCCCGCTGGGGGTTCATCTTCGGCGGGGGCCGTGACGACGGCGACAACCCTCTGGGCATGCTGGTCATGGCCATCGTCGCGCCGCTCGCCGCCGTCATCATCCAGATGGCGATCAGCCGCCGCAACGAGTTTCAGGCCGACCGCACCGGCGGCGAGATCACGGGCGACCCCATGGGTCTGGCCGGCGCGCTGAAGCGCCTGGAGTCCGGCGCCCGCCGCATCCCGATGGACGTGAATCCCGCCGGCGCCTCCCTCGCGATCGTCAACCCCTTCGCCGGACGCCGCCGCGGCCTCACGTCCCTCTTCACGACCCACCCCCCCACCGACGAGCGCGTCGCCGCCCTGAGAGCCCAGGCCTCCGGCCGGCGTTAGCGGTCGGCGCGGACTCGTGGCAGGCCCGCCGCGGTCCCGCAGACAGCCACCGCTGGGTACCGCCCACCCGCAGGCACCGGCCCACGGGGCGCGGCCGGCCACGCTCCGCGAGATCGACATCGCATCGCAATCCGAGTAAAGCGCAGAGAACCGGCCGTCAAAGGCTCCTGACAATCGGCCGAAAAACCCGGTGGAGTCCGTTCAAGTGCGTTCGCAGCCACTCGTGTTGCTCCGGCCACGCGGAACGGTCCGAAATATCTGCTGTCTTCTGGAGATAGACCTTCCAGCTCTTCGTATCCTCCGGGTTGTGCCAAACCAGGGATTCACCAAGCTGCGTCTCAATCTCCTCTCTAAGAGCGTGAACCCGGTCGTGATAACCCGCCGCATCACGCCCGTTCGCCACGAACTCGGCGCGCAGTTCTCCCGTATCCCATGACTCGTCTTCGGAATTCCAGGAAGAGGCGATGGCTGAGAGCTGAAACCCCACGCGGCCGATCGCGATACTCATCCAGTTCTGCGGATGAGCCTTCGTCGTCTTGAACTCAGCCCCTTCATCGGCGACGTGGTTGCGGAACGCCTCCCAGAACTGCTGCTGTAGCTGCTGGTGGGGCGTTGGGTCTGGAGGCGGCGGGGGCGGCTTGATCCATTCGTTGGGTTTCGACACGACGTTGAACTTCGGCGCGAGAGGAGACTCACCGATCTTCCACAATTCGATCTCCAACCCGAAGAAATTGATCGGAGCTCCCGTGACTTCGTTCAGCCAATCGAGGGCCGCCCGATGTTCATCGGTGAATCGGTGGGCGATCCATACTATGGTCACGGCTTGGAGACCGGCTGCGTAGGTCAGCAGTTGCCCCAGGTGAGTATGGTCCGTCCGTTCGAGTTGGTTCTCGACCAGAACCCACGAGTCATCGACCGTACTCTTGCAGAGCAGATCGGCTCGGAAGGGGCCGACGTCCTTCTCTTGCGCCTCAAGCTGAAGTTCCAGCCCTATCGCGTCGCCGAGCAGCTCAAGGTTCTCCTCCGCGGCCAGCCAAGGCGTGAAGTCAGTGGCCTCGCTCTTCCAGAAAGTTCGAGGATCCACGGCCTCAAGTCGTGCAAGCGGCATGGCTGGCATGTGGTGGCTCCCTTGTTTCCGATCGGAACGATGCAGTGTTCACGCAACGGCAATCGTTGCCGGCACTTGCAAGGCGTCGAGCTGTTCCAGCCTGCCCCGTCCGATCTCGACATACCTCGGTTCGATCTCGAACCCGATGCTCGAACGGGCGGTGAGCATGGCGGCGGCTGTCGTCGTGCCCGTTCCCCAGAACGGATCGAGGACGGTGTCCCCCACGAAGCTGAACATCTGGACGAGGCGGGAAGCCAGTTCCACGGGAAAAGGCGCCGGATGGCCTCGTTTGCGGGCTTCACCGCGGATGTCGTCCCAGATCGACCGGAACCAGCGCCGGTGGTCGTCCGGTTCGATGAGGCTGAGCGCACGCTGTGCCGCCGTCGGCTTCCGGTAGCTCCCGGGCTTCCGCAGCATCAGGATGGTCTCGACATCGTTCTTCACGATCGCGTTGGGTTCGTACGGTTTCCCCAGGAACCCGACCCCGCTCGCCTCCGTCGCCATGTTGGCGATCTTGTACCAGCGGATCGGCGTGAGGTAGTCGAACCCGATCCGCCGCGCGCGAACCGAGATGTCGGCCGGGAGCGGGAGAACGTGATGGCGGCCTCCGGCCCGGCGTGAAATGCAGACGCTCCCCACGACCACGCACAGCCGGCCGCCCGGCGTGAGGAGGTCGTAGCACCGCCGCCACACGCGGTCGAGTTCGTCCAGGAACGCTTCGTAGTCGTCGATGCCGCCGAGCTGGCCGTCGTCGGCGCGGCCACCGTCATAGTCGATGAGGTTGAAGTAGGGCGGTGAGGTGACGACGAGGTGAATCGGTTCCCGGATCTCGGGCATGTCTCGGGCGTCACCAAGATACAGCGTGTGTTCCGTCCGTTCCGGCGCCGCTCCGTCCCGCCAAGCCTCGATCTTGGCCTGCCGTTTCAGGCTGAGCGAGGACTCGGCTCCGGACATGATCTCGTTGACGCCTACCGTCATCCCGGCCCTTTCACCCTTCATCGTGATGCGTCTGCACGGTGGACCGTCTCAACGTAATGCTTCGTCCACCGCCGAGCAGCGCTCGGGGCTATCCGCTCCAGATGATGATGGCGCCGCAGCGGTCGGCTGGAGCGGTGAACTCCCCGGGCAGGGAGACGGACCTCAGGTAGACTTCGATGGCGGCGACCTCGTGCGGAGCCGCCAGGTCGTCCACGCCCCCGCGCTCGAAGTCCCAGGCGCGGCCATCCATGACCAGGGCGCCGTTCAGGTAGACGGACATGTGGGAGCACCTCCGCGCCCTTCGCGAGACGGGGCGGCACGTCTGTCGCGGGCAGAGTTCGCGCAGGCCGTCCACCTCGGTGAGGACGTCGGTGAGGCGGGTGGGCGCGAGGGCCCGAATCCGCTCCGGTGTGAAGAAGTGTCCGCGGCCGCGCGTGGCGCTCTCCCGCCTGCGTTCGTAGAAGCCAACCTCCGTGAGACGCGGATGCCGCCGCTCGGCCACGATCCGCCGTCCCGCCGCGGGCGAGGCGGAGTCGGGCGAGGCGGAATCGGGCGCGGAAGGCGGCGCGGGGTCGAGTTCGACGCGGACATCCACCGTCGAACCGGAGTGGACCGGGATCGTGTCCGCGGCGACACCGGCGTCGGGGTGGGATACGGCGAGCCGGTAGTCCCCGGGGACCAGGTCCGGGATCGCGAAGAAGCCGTGTTCGTCGCTCGTCGTCGGATGCCGGGCTTCGGCGGACGGGGGACGGTCGCCGGGCGCCGGCGCGGGCTCGGCCGCAGCCAGCCGGATCTCGGCCCCCGGCACGGGTTCGCCTCGTCGGAGATCCAGGACGCGGCCGGCGACATGGCCGTGACGAGAGATGGGGACCACCAGATCGCGCATCACGGCGACCGTATTGGCCGTCACCGGGGCTGTCTCGGCCGCAACGCGGGCGGTCTCGCCCGCCACCGGCGCCAGTTCGCCGCTGAGGCCGGCGAACCTGGCCCAGATGCTCACGTCCATACGCGGATCGAGGTCGCAGAACCGGAAGCGGCCGTTGTCGTCGGCGGTCGTCTCCTTCTCGCGCCTCCGGCCGCCCGGTTCCGTGATCCAGGCCGTCACGGTCGCGCGGGGGAGGAGAATGCCGGTCAGCGCATCGGTGACCGTCCCTTCGACCACGAGCGGAGCCCGTTCCGTCGTGGGGCCGGGCTCGCAGAGAACGATCCGCCGCTCTTCAAGCTCGGCCGCGGTCAGCCACTGTCGTGTCCAGACGATGACCGTGGGGCAGAACGGATTCTCGCCCGCCGCGCGTATCCGAGGCTCGAGACCCGGCACCTTGTGCGGCTCGCCGTGGACCTCGACGCCTCCCAATCGGTGATGAGCGAGCCCGGTCATGAGGCCGACGCGGTCCCGGCGGCCATCGATGATGATCTGTGGAGCGCACAACATGACGTTGACCCGGCTTATGTTGAGAATGCGCTCGCTCAGGTTTCGCCAGCCGACGATCAGGCCGTCGCCCCCGCGGCGGATGTCCTCGGGATCGTAGAATCTTCCGAGGCCGTGCGCGCGGCGCTCGTAGAAACCGACCTGCTCCAGGTATGACGGTCTCCACTCGACGTTGACCTCGAGCGGGGCGACTTCGATCGCGGCCGGTTCGATGCGGATCTCCAGCGAGAGCGTGCCGTCGGGCGCCTCGACCTCGGTCGTCCGCATACCGTAGCCGATGTGCCGGATCTCGAACGTGTGCAAGCCGGCGGGGACGACCAGATGGAACGCTCCGTCCACGTTGGTGAGCGTCGAGATGTCCAGGGCGGGGATGGAGACGAGCGCCGTCGCGATGGGGGCTCCGGTGCCGGCGTCGAGGAGGCGTCCCGCGATTTCTACCGGCTGCTGCGACACGGCACTCCGGGGGAGCGCCAATCCCGCCAGCGCGAGCGCGGCGAGCGCGCCAACGGCCGGGCGACGTGAAACGGTCGGGGTCGAATTCATCTCCCGTGAAGACTCGGTATCCCGGCCGCAGGTCACAGCGTGTGCTTCAGCGGGACTCCCAGGGCAGGCGGTCGGGGTCGGGGAAGAGGGCGACGCGGCAGTCGACCATGTCGTCGCCCTGGAAGCGCGCGTAGGCCTCGAACGGGCGGTCCTCGATGACGTGGGGCAGCCAGTGACGGTCGTCTTCCCACATCCGGTCGTACGGGACGTCGTCGACGGGCGTCCACAGGGGGGTCGCCTCGTCCGTCTCGACCGGCTCGCCTTCGAGTTCGTCCGCCCGGAACACGTGGATCAGGATCGACATGCCGCTCAGCACCTCGAACGCCACCTCGCCGAGCTTCCGGGGCGCCACCGGCCGCGCGCGCAGTTCCTCCTGAAACTCGCGCATCGCGGCCTCCAGCGTGGTCTCGCCGGGGTCGACCTTGCCGCCTGCGCCGTTCAGCTTGCCGGCGCCGAGTCCGCGCTTCTTGTGGATGAGGAGGATTTCACCTTCCCGCACGATGAAGAGAAGGGTCGCATTGAGGTCCGGCTGCCAACCCTCCGGGATGGGACGTTCCGTCGCGAGGGGTCGAGCCTGCATCGGCTGTCCTTCCACGGCGGGATCGCCGCCGAAATGGGTGGAGCGCGTCACGGCGTGCTGGCGCCGGCGCGGTCGAAGACGACTTCGCCGTTGAAGACCGTCATCTCGCACACCATGTCGCGCAGTTCGATCGTCGGGACGGTGAGCGGGTCGCGGTCCCAGACCGCGAGATCGGCGTACTTGCCGGGTTCGATCATCCCGACCTTCTCCTCGAGGAACATCTGGTGCGCAGCCCAGGTCGTGAACGAGCGCAGCGCCGTCTCGACGTCCACGGACTCGGCGCTGCCGTAGGGGTCGCTGCCGTAGACGCCGAGCAGCGGCTGGCGCGCGACGGAGGCCCACACGCCGTAGCGCGCCGGGTAGGGGGTGACGAAGAAGTCGGAGCCGCTCGCCCAGATTATGCCCCGGTCCCGGTAGGAGCGGAACGGGTTCAGCCGCAGGGTTCGCTCGGGTCCGAAGTTCCCGGCGTAGGTGTCGCCGATCCACCACGTGAAGGTGGGGGACGGCTCCGGGTAGCCCGCCTGCCATTCCCGCTGGAGTTCGGCCATCGCGTCCAGGGCCCGGTCCGTGGGGATATTCGAGTGGATGATCCCGTGCCGGAGCCCGCGGGTGGGGGTGGCCTCGAGCGCCTCGAGGAAGCTGTCGACGGTCCAGTCGATCGCACGGTCGCCGATGGAGTGGATCGAGACGTGGAGCCCGGCGTCGTGGTACGCCCGGAAGCGCCGGCGCAGTTCGTCCGGGTCCATCGTCGGATAGCCGCGGTTGCCCGCGTCGGTCTCCGTGCGCTCCCGGTTCCAGTCCTCGTACAGCCAGGCTGTGCGGGCGCCGCCGCTGCCGTCGATGTACAGCTTGACGCCGCCGGGGATGAGCCGGTCGTCCCCCGTCGACTCGTACGGTCGCGTGAACGTCGCGAGGCTGTCGGCGTAGGCGCGGACCTCGTCGAGCGTCACGCCGCGGTCGCCCCACAGGACGAGGATCCGGACCGTCAGGTCGCCGTCGGCGAGCACATCGCGGTAGGCCTCCCATGCGCGGCGGCCGATCCCGGGATCCTTGCCGCCCGTCATGCACTCGGCGTTGAAGGCGTCGGCGAGCGCGCGGATCCCCTCGCGCTGCTCGCCGGGTCCGAGCGGCGGGATGAGCCGGGTCACGAGCCCCATGGCGGACTCCTTCAGAACGCCGGTCGGCTGCCCGGCGGCGTCGCGGTCGATGGTGCCGCCGGGCGGATCGGGGGTGTCCGCGGTGATGCCGGCCATGTCGAGGGCGAGCGAGTTCGCCACGCCGTAGTGGCCCATCGTGTGTGCCAGCCACACCGGCTGCCCCGCGGCGACGGCATCGAGGTCGGAGGCCTGGATGTAGCGCAACTCCTCGAGCTTCCCCTCGTCCCAGCCGCCGCCGCGCACCCACTCGCCCTCGGCCAGCCGCCCGGCCTGCTCCGCGACCATGCCCTGCACGTCCGCGATGTTCTCCACGTTCGGATAGCTGAGGTCGACGCGATACAGGCGGTTTGCGCCGCCGCTCGCGAAGTGGACGTGCGCGTCCATGAGCCCCGGCGTCATCGCGCGGCCGGCGAGGTCGACGCGGCGGGTTTCCGGGCCCGCGAGCGCCTCGATCTCCGCCGACGAACCGACCGCCACGACGCGTTCGCCCCGTACCGCCACGGCCTCGGCGACCCGGCTCTCCGCGTCGAGCGTGATCACGCGTCCGTCCACGAGAATCAGGTCGGCCGGGTCGGCCGGCGGCGACTCTCCGCAGGCGGCGAGCACGGCGCCCGCCAAGACGATGCCCGACGCGAACGGATACGACCGCGGCGTACGCCGCGTGCCGGCGCCTCGCCCGCGTCCGGCAGCGGAGAAGAGTCGATCCATGGGGTGTCTCATTGGGCTCGGCAGTAGGGACGAAGCGAGGGCCGCATCGCGAAGAGCGCGCCGAGCAGCAGGAGCGGCATCGACCATGCGGTCGCGGCGACGGGCCCGAACGCGTCCGCGAACCCGCCCACGACGGGAATCGCCAGCGTCCCCACCGCCCACGCGAGCCCCATGACGATGCCGGAACTCACGGCGGTCCCCGAGGGCAGGATCTCCTGCGCCACGACGACGATCGGCGGCAGCAGCGCCATGTTCAGGAAGCCCGCGCACACGGCCATCACGATCGCGGCGGGGCTGGCCGGCGCGAGCGTGAACGCGAGGATGTGGGTGGGCACGGCGAGCACGCTGATCGCGGCCAGGAGGTGCTGCCGGTTGAACCGGTCGGTGAGGAAGCCGGAGGCAAGCGTCCCCAGGCCCTGGGCGCCCAGGTAGATGCTGAGCACCACCGCGCCCGCCGTCTCGCTCTCGCCCGCCCGGTGGGCGATGATCGGGATGAACGTGAGGACCGCCTTCTGAGCGAAGGACCCCACGACCGAGATTCCGAACACGAGACCGAGCGGCCCCCTGAGTTTGCGGAGCACCTCCAGCGGGGGAGGGGGCGGGGTCCCCGTCCCCACCCGGGTCCGACCCTTCGCGCCGAACCAGAGGGCGGTCCCGAGCAGGACTCCCGGGATCATCGCGACCCACAGACCGGCCAGGCCCAGCCAGCCCACGATGGCGACGGCGCTGATCGGCCCCAGAGCGAAGCCCGCCGCCCCCCCGAAGGAGAAGACGGACATGCGCACCCCGCTTCCACGACCGTCCCCGGCGCGCGCGACGAGCGAAGCCCCCGGCGGGTGAAAGGCGGCCGACCCCAGTCCTCCCACCGTGAGGAGGAGGAGGAGGACGAAATAGGTGGGCGCCATCCCCAGCAGCGAGATGAACACGCCCCCCACGATCGGCCCCGCGGCGAGGAAGGCGCGCCTCCCGAATCGGTCGGCGAGGTAGCCGAAGGCCGGCTGCGGGAGCGCGGTCGAGATGGAAAGCACGGTCGACAGCGTCGCGGCCAGCGTGATCGAGAGGCCGAGGTTGTCCATGATCCGCGGCAGCAGCGGCGGCAGGAACGCGGTGTACGCGTCGATCGTCGTGTGCGAGACGACGATGAGCGCCACGACCGCCGCCGGGCGCATTGACGTGCGTCCCGTGCGGCCGGACGGGGGATTGGCGAGCGCTGCGCTCGGTTCGTGCAGTGTCGAACTCCGATCCGGTTCGGATGGCAGCCGCGTGATGACGGCTCACAGTAACAGGATCGAGTCCGTCGTGGGTGAGGAGACCGGAGGAATCGCGCCGACCATCGGGTTTTCCGGCGAAATGCTGTTGCCCTATCGTCGACGTTAGGCTATCGTTTTGATAACGTAAATCGTTAACATAAATTGTTGATTTGTGATGCCGAGGTGGCTTTCGATTGGACATCGTTTTCAAAACCAAGCGGCTTGAAAAGCAGTGCAATTCGATTCAAACGGGGACCCGGGCTTGGGGAGCCGACGGAGCCAGACGGGTCAGGCGGCGCCTCGATGACCTCCGAGCGGCAGAGAATCTCGAAGTAATGAGGCGATTGCCCGGTCGCTGTCATGAACTGAGGGGGGAGTGGGCCGGAGTGCTCTCCCTCGATTTGCGTCACCCCTACCGTCTCCTGTTCGAGCCGGCAGACGAGCCCGTACCGGTGAAGGCGGATGGAGGGCTCGATTGGGCCAGCGTCACCACCGTAAGGATTCTTGGAATCGAGGACACCCATGAGTGATTCTGTCAGGAACCGATACTCCCCCGATGAGGTGTCGCCGCCCGGCGACACCCTGAGGGAAATCCTGCATGAACGAGGCTTGACGCAGGCGGAGTTGGCAACCCGAACGGGACGGCCGAAAAAGACGATCAGCGAGATTGTCAACGGAAAGGCCGCGATCACGGTCGACACGGCCCTGCGGTTCGAACTGGTAATGGGGGTACCGGCCGCGTTCTGGAATACTCGGGAACAACACTATCGCGAGCATCTCGCACGCCGGGCACAGGAGGACGGGTTGGCTCGGCATGTCTCCTGGCTCTCGAAGTTCCCCGTTGCGGAGATGGTGAGTCGAGGCCTGCTTCGGCGAAAGGCGAGCAAGCCCGAGCGTGTGCGGGAATTGCTGGCTTTCCTGGGCGTCTCCAGCCCCGAGCGGTGGTCAGAACTCGTTGCGCTTCAGAATGTTGTGTTCCGGAAATCAACGGCTTTTGCTGTCGACGAAGGCTCGCTGGCCGTTTGGCTGCGACAAGGCCTGATCGAAGCCGAGAGAGTGCCCAGCCAGCCGTATGACCGGGAGGCTTTCAAGGCCGCGCTTCGCGAGGCGCGAACCCTTACTCGGGAAGCCCCTGCAGTCTTCGAGGACAAGCTCGTGGCCGCCTGTGCGCGGGCCGGCGTAATCGTTTCGTTCGTTCCGGAGTTCAAGGGTTGCCGTGCCAGTGGCGCCACGCGCTGGATTGCGCCGGACAAGGCGCTGATCCAGCTGAGTCTTCGGTATCGTACCGATGATCATTTATGGTTCACGTTCTTCCATGAGGCCGCGCATATCCTGCTTCATGGAAAGAAACTGATTTTCATCGAGGGTCATCGGCACGAGGGAGAGCAGGAAGCGGAGGCGAATCGATGGGCGGCAAATGCGCTGATTCCGAAGCCGGAGTTCGAGCGACTCCGGAGGATGCGCCCCTACAGCAAGGCCCGGATTCGGGTGTTTGCCCGCGAGTGCGGGGTATCGCCGGGCATTGTAGTGGGGCGGTTGCAGCATGAAGGCCTGTTGCCGCATTCGCATTGCAACGATCTGAAACGTCGCTTCAGGTGGGCCCACGAACCGGACACGGGGAGGAGCCGTCAGCAATGATTGCGAAACGACCTCGGCGGCGTTCGATCCTTTGCGTCTTCGGGCTGCTGGCGGCGGCGGGGTGCGAGGGACTCGTGCTGGACTTCGTCGATCTCGTGGACGAGAACGCGACCTACGTGATCGAAGGCGGACGCTGGTTCGACGTGCATGCCGGGACGCTCGTCGAGAACGACGGGATCACGATCCGCGATGGAAGGATCCTCTCTATCGGCGAGTCGGCGGATACCGCCAGCGTCACGATTACGGTCAACCTCGACGGGGAAGCGACGATCCTGCCGGGGTTCTTCGACCTCCACGCCCACTACGCGGTGGACCTGTTCGGCGACGGCCGCGTCGATGAGACGGCCGCCTATCCCGAACTCTTCCTCGCCAACGGCGTGACGACGACCTTCCCGGCCGGCGAGCTGAATCCGGTCCGCATGCGCGAACTGCGGCTCGCCATCGGGCGCGGCGAACGCCGGGGTCCCCGGCTCCTCAACTCCGGCCCCTACTTCGGCTCGTGGCGCCGGGGCTGGGACGACGACGCCATGACGCCCGACTCGATCCGGCGGGAAGTGGACCACTGGGCGTCGCTCGGCGCGGCCGGCTTCAAGGCCAAGGGAATCCGGCCCGACCACCTCTCCGTGCTCATCGAACAGGCGCACGAGCACGGACTCACGGTGACCGCCCATCTCGATTCCGGGTTCGGGAACACGGTGAACCCCCGCGACGCGATCCGCATGGGCATCGACCGCGTCGAGCACTTCCTGGGCGGCGACATGATGCCGGCCGACCGCACGGCCTACGCTTCGCTGCAGGAGTTCGACGACTTCGAGGGAGACGCGCTCCGCGACATCATCGACCTCTACGTCGACCGCGGCGTGTACTTCGACCCCACGCTCTCCATCTACGGGTACTGGGGTCCGCACGACCCGGAGATGACGGAGTACTGGACGGATGAACACCGCTTCCTCACGCCGTACCTGCGGGAGATCGTCGAGGCGCGGCCGCCCCGTCCCGTGAACGAGTCGTTCGCGAAGATGTTCCCGATCAAGCTCCGGACCTTGAAGGCGTTTTATGACGGCGGCGGACGCGACCTGATCACGCTCGGCACGGACCACCCGAGCTGGGGAGACTACTGGTCGCCCTTCGCCGTCCACCGCGAACTCCTCGCGTTCGCGCGCGCCGGGGTCCCGCCGGCGGACGTGTTCCGCATCGCGACGATCAACGGCGCGCGGGCGATGGGCGTGGACGACAAACTCGGCAGCATCGAGGAGGGGAAGTTCGCGGATCTCGTGATCGTGCGGGGGAATCCGCTCGAGGATGTCCGGGTCGCCCGCGACATCTGGTTCGTCTTCGCGCGGGGACGCCTCCACTCGCCCGACGAACTGCTCGCGATGGCCGAAGGCGGGATCGGCCCGGCCGACGCCTCCGAGGAATCCGCCTGGAGACCCGGCCGCTGAACGGCGGCCCACGGCCGATGCCTTGCTCCCAAGCCAGATCGGACCCGAGCTTGCGTGGACGAGAGAGAAGACGACGAGACACGCGATCCACCCGAAGCGAGGTCTGACACGATGAGCGAGCGAAACGTGATTCCACGACGACAGGTGCTGATCCGGGGCGGGGCGGCGGCCGCCGGGCTTGCGGTCCTGCCGGCGGACATCTTCCGCGGCTGGCTCGCCGGATTCGATCAGGAGGCCGTGATCCCGTGGGTTCAGCGTCCGCACGAGGGGATGAGGGAGCGGGTCAACGTCCTGAACTGGGAGGAGGTGGATTCCTGGATCACGCCGACCGACCAGATGTTCCGCGTCGGGCACTACGGGTCGCCGGTCATCGCGGAGAGCGACTGGAGCCTCGAGATCGGCGGGCTCGTCGACCGGCCGCGGACGTTCAGCCTCGCCGAACTGAGAGCGCGGCCCCGCCAGGAGGTCGTGTTCACGCTGGAGTGCTCCGGGAACCGGGGCCGCCCCTCCTTCATGGGAGCGGTCCACAACGCGCGCTGGGCCGGGGCCCGACTCGCCGACGTGCTCGCGGAGGCCGGCGTTCAGGAGGCGGGGATCGAGGTCGTCTTCTTCGGCGCGGACGAGGGCGAGGAGGAGATCCGGGGCAACACCGTGACGCAGAATTTCGCGCGCAGCATGTCGCTCGAAGACGCCATGGACCCCGGCGTCATCCTCGCGTGGGAGATGAACGGGGAGCCGCTGCCGAACGAGTACGGCTTCCCGCTGCGCGTCATCGCCCCCGGCTGGTACGGGATCGCGAACGTGAAGTGGCTGACGCGCATCGAACTCCGCGACCGGCGCTTCATGGGCAAGTTCATGGCCCGCGATTACGTGACGCTGCGGGCGGAGGAGCGCGACGGCGCGACCGTGTGGACGGAGACCTCGGTGGGGCGCGTGAACATCAACTCCGTCCCGGCGAAGGTCACGCGGGACGGCGGCGCGTACGCGATCCACGGGGCCGCCTGGGGGGCGGACATCGCCGCCGTCGAGGTCCGCGTGGACGAGGGGCCGTGGGAGCCGGCGACGCTGGGCGAAGGCCAGGGCGACCCGCACACGTGGACATTCTGGCGCAAGGACTGGGATGCCACGCCGGGCCGGCACGCGATCGTCTCGAGGGCGATCGACGCGGACGGCAACGTCCAGCCGGCGGCGGATGACCCGATGCTCGTGAACAAGCGCACGTACTGGGAGAGCAACGGCCAGCTCACCCGCGACATCGTGATCGACTGACCGTCCCGTCCCCCCCGGCTCGCCGGCGGGGTGGCGGCGCGGGGTGGCGGCGCGGGGTGGCGGCACTGGGCGGTGGCGATGGCCGCGGGCGGGGGCGGCGGCTCAGCGACCGCTTCGGGCGGGTAGTCTGAACAGGAGCCACGCGTACGCCACCGCGTTCAGCGCGAGGACGGACAGGCCGAGCCAGATCTGGATCTCGCGGGTCAGCGCGCCGGGGTAGATCACCGGCAAGAGGTAGTGCTCGATGAACCCCCCGGAGTAGCCCGCCTGCCCGCTCGCGACCCGCAGGTCGTTCTCCAGCGGCGTGAGTGGGCAGATCCAGCCGGCGAACTCGATCAGCGCCCCCCACGCGAAGCACGGGATGTGCGCCCACGCCAGACGCGGCCAGCGGACCGCGGCAAAGCCGCCGGCGACGACGAAGGCGATGAAGAGGAAGTGGACGACGAGGACGAGATCTGCGAGCACCCGGTACAGCAAGGCGACCCGGCGGGCGTCAGGAACTCGGCCGGCGCCGGGTCATCCCACCTGCACGGGGTGCGGGAGCGGGACATTCAGCAGGTAACCCTTGTCGTTCATTAGGGGCTCGTCCGGCTGCGTATTGCCCGCTGCGTCCGTGGCGCGCGTGGCCAGCGTGTGCGCTCCCGGGGTCGCGTCCCACTCGAACTCGAACCGTTGCCAAGCCAGGGGCAGAACCGGATCCACGATCTCGGCCTCCAGCCAGGTCGCTCCGCCGTCCGGGCTCCATTCGACGGCCGACACGGGTCCCGCCGGCGCGTGCGCGAACCCGTGCAGGACGTGGGATCCCGGCTCCAGACTGGCGGGCCGCGGAAGCGCCAGGGCGCTCTTCACGACGAGTTCCGTGATCACCGGACCCTGGGCGGGCGCGTAGTCCGCTTCCGGCCACTGGTCGCCGATGAGGACGTAGGACGACGTGTTGTTCCGGTTCCACACCCGCTCGGTGGAGATCTGGATGGACCCCAGCCATTTGACGCTGCTGGATCCGGACCAGCCGGGGACGACGGAACGCGCCGGGAATCCGTGATCGGCGGGGAGCGGCTCGCCGTTCATGCGCAGCGCGATGATCGTGTCGGGGTCCCGCGCCTTGGCGAGCGGCATGGCGCGTTCGAACGCCGAGCCATCCAGCCCCACGAGGTTCACGTCGACCGTTTCCGGCCGGACGCCGGCCAGATCGAGCACCGTGCCGAGCGACGGACCCGACCACTCCGCGCATCCCACCGCGCCGGTCGTCCACTGGCCGCCGCTCGCGCGGACGCCCGTGAGTTCCGGGTACAGCCCGCGCCAGTTTCCGGCGCACTCCAGGTACGCGGTGATCGAGTGCTGCGGCAGCGACTCGAGGGTGGACAGGTCGAGCCGCAGCTCCGTTTCGGCGCCGTCCCCCTCCACCCGGAGCGAGTAGCCCTCCGGGTCGATCGTCGGCGTGGGCGAATGGTTTCGGACGAAGAACAGCTCGTTCGGCGTGATGAACCCTTCGATGAGCTCGAGCCGCGTCTCCAGGTTCGTGACGCGCTGGATGAAGGGCGACGGATCCTTCACCCACCTCGGTGGCTGCTCTCGCTCCTCTCCGGAGGCGATGGCCGCGGCCGCGTCCGCCGCTGACCC
This sequence comes from Candidatus Palauibacter scopulicola, assembly GCF_947581915.1. Lineage (NCBI taxonomy): Bacteria > Pseudomonadati > Gemmatimonadota > Gemmatimonadia > Candidatus Palauibacterales > Candidatus Palauibacteraceae > Candidatus Palauibacter > Candidatus Palauibacter scopulicola. The sequence continues at coordinate 17,980 of NZ_CANPWG010000023.1, read as the reverse complement.
GGCGTCTCCCGCGCGGTCGCAGGCGGCGAGCCAGGCCGCGGCGGGTCCCGCGCTGGCGGCACGAACGAAATCCCGACGAGTGAAAAGAGCGGTCTGGATTCTGCGCTTCATCGGCGACACCTCGCGGTAATGGCGCTTGGCATATCGGCCCGGTTTGGCAAGTTTGGATGCATGCGACCGAGGAGCAACGCCCCCGGGACGTCCTGGCGTCCGCGGATCGTCGACGGCTTCCACCGGAAGCGCCACGCGATTCCGGCGTTACTGTCCGCTACGCTCGCGCTGGCCGGGGTCGCCTGCAATCCCGAACCGGACGCCGGGGCCGCCGCGGCCTTCCCGGTCGTGGAGGCGACGATCGGCGATGTGCAGGCGGCGATCCGCGATGGGAGAACGACCTGCCGCGAGGTCGTGGAGCGGCATCTCGCCCGAATCGCGGCGTACGAAGACGCGATCAACGCCATCACGGTGCTCAACCCGCTGGCGCTCGAGCGCGCGGACCGGCTCGACGCGGCGCTGGCCGCCGGCGAGACGACGGGACCGCTCTTCTGCGTCCCGATGCTCGTCAAGGACAACTTCGACACGCACGACATGGTCACGACCGGAGGATCCATCGCGCTCGCGGACAACATCCCGCCCGACGACGCCTTCATGGTGCGGAAGATCCGCGAGGCCGGCGCGGTCGCGATCGCCAAGACGAACATGGCGGAATGGGCGTTCAGCCCGCGCCAGTCCGTCAGCTCCTCCTTCGACACGACGCGCAACGCCTACGCCCTCGACCGCGTCCCGGCCGGATCCAGCGGCGGAACGGCCTCGGGCGTCGCCGCCTCGTTCGGCGTCATCGGGCTGGGCAGCGACACCGGCAACTCGATCCGCGGACCCAGCTCCCACCTCGCCCTGGTCGGGATCCGTTCGACCATCGGCCTCACAAGCCGCGATGGGGTCATCCCTCTCTCCTTCGACCGCGACATCGCGGGTCCGATGGGCCGGACCGTGGAGGACGTCGCGCGCGTGTTCAACGTCGTGGCCGGCTACGACCCGGCGGACCCGTACACGGAAGCGGGGCGTGGCCGCGAGGAAGAGGACTACACCGCCTTCCTGGACGCCGACGGGGCGCGCGGGGCGAGGATCGGCGTTCTGCGCGCGCTGGCGGATCCCGAGGAGACCGACGGGGAGATTCTCGCGCTCTTCGACGCGGCCGTCGACGATCTGCGGGCGCTCGGGGCGGAGGTGATCGACCCCTTCGACTTCGACGTCGCGGCGGAACTGGGACGCGAGGGGATGTTCTGCCGCCGCTTCCGCCATGACATGTGGGTCTACCTGCAGTCGCTGGGCCCGGCGGCGCCGCTGACCGATGTCCTCGAGGTACTGGAGGACGGGCGCTACTCGGATTATGCGCAGGCGTCGCTGCGGCGGAACGAGGGGGCGCCGCTCGACGTACATCCGTCCGACTGGGACGAACCCTGTCCGGACTACGCGGAGAACGACGGACGGCAGGCCTACCTGGCGAGCCTCGTGGAAGCGATGGATGCCGAAGGCCTGGACGCGATCCTCTACCCGTCGTGGCTCTGCATCCCCGCCCATATCGACAGGGGCGACGAGGAGTACTGCGGCGACAACAGCCAGCGCGTGGCCCCCGCCACCGGCATGCCCGCGATCACGGTGCCGATGGGATACGCGCGCGGCACCCTTCCGGCGGGACTGCAGATCCTCGCGCGGCCGTACGACGAAGGGGTTCTCTTTCGACTCGCGTACGCGTACGAACAGGCGACACGACACCGCCGTCCCCCGGACGGCTTTCCGGAGATCCGATGATCGAACCGACATCGAACCAATAGCGAAGGGCAAACCCATGTTCAGAAGACTCGGAACGCGCGCTGTCGCGGCGGTCGCGCTCGCGTGGCCATCGGCCGCGGTCGCGCAGGAAGGAGCCATCGGCGGGACGGTCACGGGCGAGGACGGTCTCGCCCTGCCCACGGTGAGCGTGACGGCGACCGGACCGGCGCTCGGCGGCGAGACGCGCACGGCGCTCACCTCCGGGCAGGGGGTCTATGACGTGACGGGACTCCCGCCCGGGAGCTATTCGCTGCGGTTCGTCTATCCCGGTTTCGCGATCGAGACGCGGACGGGCGTCGAGGTGACGGCGGGTGAGCGGACCGTGGTCGACGTGGAACTCGTCTCCCTGCGGACCGTGACGCTCGCGGAACTGACGGCGGTGGTGACGGGCTCGAACTTCGAGGCGCCACCCATCAACCTCCCCTATGCGGTCGACGTCACGAGCCGCGAAACGCTGCAGGAAGAGGGTTCGCCGCTGGTGGTGGATTTCTTCAAGCGGCTGGGGGCGAACCACGGTTCCCTCGGGGAACGCAACAGCTGGTACAACCGCAGCGGGGCGCTGATTCCCGAGAGCGTGGCCAGCGTCAACCTGCGGGGCCTCGGAGCTTCACGGACGCTCGTCCTGCTCAACGGCCGCCGCCAGGTCTACACGCCTTCCCGACTCCCCGGCGGGCGGTTCGTGGACGTGAACGCCTTTCCGTCCATCGCGCTCGACCGCATCGAGGTGCTGAAGGAGGGCGCCTCGGCGATCTACGGCTCCGACGCGGTGGCCGGCGTGGCGAACTTCGTCACGCGGCGGGACTTCGAGGGCTTCGAGGTCACCGCGGCGCACGACTACTTCAGCGGGGCCGGCGACTCGAACGCGGCCGCGATCTGGGGCGGCAACCTGGGGGGATCCACGAACCTGGTCCTCTCCGCCGAGTGGGCGACGCGGCGGGAACTCATGCCGCAGGAGCGCGACTGGGGGCTGCGGCCCTATCCGGGGCCCGGCGGGGGCGGCTGGTCCTACTACGGGAACCCCGGCGCGTTCCTCATGCCCACGCTGACCGGAAACGAAGCCCCCGGCGAGTTCGTGAGCGCACTCATCGATTCGCAGTTCGGCGCCAGCCCCAGTCTCTTCGTCGACCCGGACTGCGAGAACTTCGGCGGCGTGGACGAAGGCGTCACCTGCCGCTTCCGCTATCAGCCGTACGACAACCTGGTCGATGCCCAGACCCACGTGCGCGCCTTCGGCGAACTCAACACCGAACTGGGGACGGGCACGACGCTCCACCTCGAGGGCCTGTGGTCGGAGGCCGCGATCCCCAACTGGCTCACGACGCCCTCGTTCCCGCCGATCTCGCTGTACGACGGGAACCAGATCGTGCCGTCGGCGAATCCCGGGCGTCAGGCGTTCTGCGCCGCCAACGCGGCCCACGCCGGATTCGCTTCCGCCGCCGACTGCCTGGAGAACGACTGGTACTTCTACGGGCGACTGGTGGGGAACAGCGGCCCCGGCCGCACGCTGCACCGATCGTCCCGCACCCAGAGGATCGCGGCCTCGCTGGACCGGTACTTCGAGGCGACCGACGGCCACCTCGACATCTCGGTCAGCTACTCGCGGGCGACGGGCAACGTGAACCAGCCCGCCGAGTACGCCTACCGGAAACACCTCGCCTTCCGCGGCTTCGGAGGCCCGAACTGCGGCGTCGACGTGGTCGTGGACCCGACCTCGCCCTCCGGCATGTCGCTCGGCCCGACGGGCGGGGCCGTGTCCGGTCAGGGTGACTGCATGTTCTACAACCCGTTCAGCAACGCGCTCCAGCGCGCCGAGCAGCCGGGGACGCGGTACACAAACGCCGACAACCCGGCCTACGTGACCGGCGGGGCCAACTCCGCGGAACTCATCGACTGGATCAACGAGGAAGTCGATCTCTTCAACACGGCCGACCTGTTCGTGGCCGAGGCCACGCTCACGGGCCAGTTCACGGAAGCGCTCGGTTACGCCCTCGGCTACCAGTTCCGCCGCTTCGACGTGACGGGGACCCCCAACGACCCGGGCAATCAGGCGATCAACCCCTGCCAGGTGCCGGGGGACCGGACCTGCCTCGAAAAGGCGGGGCCGTTCACCTTCACCACCGGGTATTTCCCGTATGAAGACGATCAGACCGTGCACCGCATCTACGGCGAGATTCCGCTCAGCTTCGGGGACCGGCTCGATGTGCAGGTGGCCGCCAACTACGAGTTCCACGATGTCGCGAGCAGCTTCGACCCGAAGCTGTCCCTTCGGTTGAAGCTGAGCGAATCGCCCGACCACCAACTGTCTCTGCGCGGGTCGCTGCAATCGACCTTCCGCGTCCCGTCCGTGGACGACGTGAACACGGATCAGATCACGGCGCTCGAGTACGTGCAGGAAGTCGACGTCTACAAGGCGGTGGACACGTTCGGAAACCCGGACCTCGAGCCGGAACGGGCCGTGACCGGCAACGCCGGGCTCATCTTCTTCCACTTCCCGAGCCGCCTGCAGGCGACGTTCGACTACTGGACGTACGACTTCAGGGACGTGATCAACGTGATTCCGCATTCGAGCATCACGCGCCTCTATCACGAGGGCGGGGCGAGCCGCGCCGCCGTGCAGGAGTTCGTGAAGTGCCCGGACGACTGGAACACGGGCACGTGCGATGCGGCCCTCATCGAACGCATCCGGATCGACCTCATCAACTGGCCGGGCATGCAGACCTCGGGCTTCGACTGGAGCCTGTCCACGCGCCGCACGCTCGGAAACGGCGAGCTGTCGGTCGGCATCGACGGCACCTACACGCGCACCTACGACATCAAGGCGCTCCAGATCAACAATGTGGAGCTGGTGGGGGCGACGGAGGGAGCAGGGAAGCTCAACCGCTTCAATCCGCTCGCCTGGCCGCTGCCCCGGTGGAAGTGGTCGGCATCGGTCGGATACCACGGCGAGCGCTACTCGGCCATCGGCAACGTCAACTACATCTCCTCCTACGAAGACGACCTCAACGCGGGCGACCCGACCTACCCGCACCGCGTTATCGACGCCTTCGGCACCTTCGATGTGACGCTGATGATGAGGCTGACGAACAACATCGACGCCTTCGTGACGGGCTTCAACCTGTTCGATACGGCGCCGCCGCTGGTCAATCAGGAAGGGGCCTACGACGGCCTCACGCACGACCCGAAGGGGCGGCGCATCAAGGCCGGGATGACCTACACGATCAACTAGCGGATATGCGGGGCGGCCCCGGCCATCATGGCGGGGCCGCGGACTATCGGCGCGGCTCGACGGGGCGCGCGACCATGATGCCGTCCTGGGAGTCGATGGAGAGGATCCGCTCCGGAAGGGGGCGTTCCGAGATCTCCACGGACCTGCCCACAAGGGGGGCGTGAAGGAGGTGAAGCGCCCCGTCGCGCCATACGGCGAATCCGGTGTGGGCGACGTCCAGCCCTTCAACGGTCGACGTGGCCGCGATCACGTCGCCGTTGCGGATCCGATCCGCCACGTCGGCGATTCGGTCTTGCGGCACGTACTGCCGGTTCGGCTCCTCGCCGAGCCGCGCTTCCATGACGGCGATCTCTTCGCGGACGTCCGGGTCGGCCAGTTGCCAGTACGAGTCCGGATGCTCCGACATGAAGCGCACCGGCTCCGGATCGACGGCGGGGTCGAGTGCGCCGGTCGTGATCCGCACGAGCCCCTTGGCCTCGTTGTCCGTCAGCCACTCCGAGAAGTAGTGGAGGCGGCTCGCGTACCCGTCGAGGCGGCCTCCCCGATACCGGAGTGCCGTGAGGTGTGACTCGTAGGCGGCCCGCGCCGCGGGCGGATCGGCGAGGGCTTCCTCGCCCTGATCGCGAACGAAACGCGTCAGGGCGAGGACGGTCTCGACCAGGGTCACGCAGTCCAGTTCGCGGAAGTTGATCACGAGGCGCTCGGGTCCCATGACTTCGAGCGTGCCGGGTTCGTACGTCGTGCCGACGAAGGTCTCCGCGAGCCGCACGACGGCCTCGCCCGGCTCCATGTCGGCGAGTCCGCGCTCCGCCGCGAACCGGACCTTCTCCTCGAAGATCGCCCAATCCTCCTCAGTCCAGTCCGCTCCGCCCGCACGGGCGCCCGACGCCGTCCCGACACCGGCCATCTCGTCAATCACGGTCGAAGTGGAGGGCTGGACCTGCGACCAGGCGAGCGCCGCAATGACGGCGACCGTCGCAAGGATGCAGGCGACGACTTTCGCCAGCGTGAAGACACCGCGCCATTTCATGTCGAACTCAGGTTGAGCACCACGCGTTCCTCCCCTTCCCTTACCTGGGCGTCTACTATATGCGTCCCCGGGGAAGCTCGGCTATCTTGGCGGCTTCCACACTGAAGTCCACTCCCTCTGCCGAGAGCTATCGATGAAGATGTCCCGCTTGTCCGGCGTCGCTTCCGTCTCGACCGCCGTCGTCCTTTTCGCGTCCCTCTCCGCTTCCGGAGCCGCCGCGCAGACCCCGGCCCCGACGGATCCGATCCCGCCCGACCCGGCCGTCATAACCGGAACGCTGGACAACGGCCTGCGCTATTTCGTGCGCGAAAACGATCAGCCGGAGAACCGCGCGGAATTGCGTCTCGTCGTGAACGCCGGCTCCATCCTCGAGGACGAGGACCAGCTCGGGCTCGCGCATTTCGTCGAGCACATGGCGTTCAACGGCACGGAGAACTTCGAGAAGCAGGCGCTCGTCGACTATCTCGAGTCGATCGGGATGCAGTTCGGACCCGACGTCAACGCGTACACCAGCTTCGATGAGACGGTCTACATGCTCCAGGTGCCGATGGACGACCCGGAGGTGCTGGCCACCGCGTTCCAGATCCTCGAGGACTGGGCCCAGGGCGTGCGCTTCGATCCGGAGGAGGTCGACAAGGAGCGCGGCGTCGTCATCGAGGAATGGCGCGGACGCCGAGGCGCCCAGGCGCGGATGCAGGACCGGCAGTTCCCGGTCATGTTCGAGGGGTCGCTCTACGCGGAGCGACTCCCGATCGGGAAGACGGAGATCCTCGAGACCGCACCCGCCGAGCGGCTGCGCGACTTCTACGAGGACTGGTATCGGCCGGATCTGATGGCGATCATCGCCGTCGGCGATTTCGACGGCGGGGAGATCGAGTCGACAATCCGCGAGCAATTCGCCGGGCTGACCGGACCGGCGGAGCCCCGTCCGCGGGTCTTCGCCGACATCCCCGTCGACCATCCGCCCCGCGTGGCGATTGCGACCGACACGGAAGCCATGCAGAGCCAGGTCGGCGTGTTGTACAAGCAGCCGCCGGCCCCGCGAGGTACCGTCGCCGACTTTCGCCGCGGCCTCGTCGAGGGTCTCTACTCGGGCATGCTGAACGCCCGCCTCGATGAACTCCGGCTGCAGGCCGATCCGCCGTTCCTGGTGGGGTTCTCGGGACAGGGCCGGTTCGCCCGTGGAGTGGATGCCTACCAGCTCGCGGCGGTGGTCGGGGATGGCGGGATCGAGCGCGGGCTCGAGGCGCTGCTGATGGAGGCGGAGCGCGTCGTGCGCCACGGCTTCACCGGGACGGAACTGGAGCGGCAGAAGACGGACGTGAGACGGGCCTACGAGCGGCGACTCGCGGAGCGCGAGAACCAGGAGTCGATCGTGCTCGCGAACCGCTACCTGCAGGCGTTTCTTCAGGACAGTCCGTACCCGTCCATCGAGGCGCAGATGGCGCTCGTGGACGCCCTGCTGCCCGGGATCACGCTCGCCGAGACCAACGCCGTCGCCCAGGCGTGGCTGGCGGAGGAAGGGCGCATCATCCTGGTCAACGCGCCCGAGAAGGAAGGTCTCGAGACCCCTGCGGAGGAGGATCTGGTCGGCGTCTTCGCGTCGGTGTCGGGTGCGGAGATCGAAGCGTACGAGGACGCGGCGGCCGATGCTCCCCTCCTCCCCGTCGTCCCCGAGGGCGCGCCGGTCGTCTCGGAGGAGACGCTCGAGGATGTGGGCGTCTCCATCTGGACTCTGGAGAACGGCGTGCGCGTCGTCCTCAAGCCCACCGACTTCAAGGACGACGAGATTCTCTTCTCCGCGACGAGCCCCGGTGGCACGTCGCTGCTTTCCGACGACCTGATGCGGAAGACGTCGTTCGCCCTCAACGTCATCGCCCAGTCGGGAGTGGGGGAGTTCGATCAGACCGAGCTCGGGAAGAAGCTCACCGGCAAGGCCGTTCGGGTCTCTCCGTCGCTGGGGTCGCTCTCGGAAGGGATCGGAGGGTCGTCGTCCCCGCAGGATGTCGAGACGGCGTTTCAGCTCATCTACCTGTACTTCTCCGCGCCCCGCAGGGATGAGACCATGTTCGAGGCGCTCAAGGCCCAGCAGACGGGGGTGCTCGCGAACATCCTGGCCAATCCCAACCTCGTGTTCTCCGACACCATCTCGGCCACCATGTCCCAGGGACATCCGCGGGTCCCGCGGATGAGCCAACTCATGGAGATCCTCCAGGAGGCCGACCTCGACGCGGGCTACGAAGTCTTCCGTGAGCGGTTCGCGGACGCCAGCGACTTCACGTTCTACTTTGCGGGCGCCTTCGATCTCGCGACGATCCGCCCCCTCGTGGAACGGTATCTCGGTGCGCTCCCCAATCTCGAGCGGGTGGAGAACTGGGTGGATCACGGCATCGATCCTCCCGCGGGCGTGATCGAAACCGTCGTGTACAAGGGGCTGGAGCCGCAGAGCCGCACACAGATCATCTTCGCCGGAGACGCCGAATACTCGCGCGAAGAGGCGGGCGCGATCTACGCCATGGCGGAAGTTCTCCAGATCCGGCTGCGCGAGCTGCTGCGCGAAGACCTGGGCGGGACGTACAGCGTGGGGGTGAACGGCCGGCTCACCTACCGGCCCGACGAGGAATACAGCGTGACCATCGGGTTCGGTTCGGCACCCGAGCGCGCCGAGGAACTCTCCTCCGTGGTCTTCGAGGAGATCGAGCGGCTGAGGACGGAGGGGCCGGACGCGGAGACGGTGGGGAAGGTCCGCGAGACGCAGCGGCGGGGGCTGGAGACGAGCCTGCGCGAGAACCGGTACTGGCTGAACCAGTTGGCGAGTTTCGAGCGCGGAGGCTGGGACCTGAGCGACATCCCGAGCTTCGAGGGGATCGAAAGCTGGACCGCGGAGCAGGTGCGGGAAGCCGCCGTCCGCTACCTCCGCACCGACCGGTATGCCCGGTTCGTGCTGCTCCCGGAGCAGAAGGTCCCCTAGTGTGGAGAAGCCGCGGCCGGCGGATGACCGGATGAGCACCGCCGCGCACGCGCGCAGGGAGCGCGTGCCCGTCCGGATCATGCCGGACCACGACAGCATCGCCGCCGAGGTCGCCGGGCGGATCGCGGCTCTCCTGCGGAAGAGGGCCGAGAACGGGCGCCCCGCCGTTCTCGGCCTCGCGACCGGCGCCACGCCCGTCGGCGTCTACCGCGAACTCATCCGCCTGCACCGGGACGAAGGGCTCGACTTCTCCAACGCGATCGCCTTCAACCTCGACGAGTACTTCCCGATGCGGCCCGGCAGCTTCCACAGCTATCACCGCTACATGCGGGAGTACCTGTTCGACCATGTGAACATCGCCCCGGCGCACTGCCACATTCCGCGCGGCGACGTGCCGGAAGCGGAGGTCGAGGCACACTGCGCCGAGTACGAGCGCCGAATCCGGGAGGCGGGCGGCATCGACTTCCAGATTCTCGGGATCGGGCGCAGCGGCCACATCGGCTTCAACGAGCCGGGGTCCGAGCGCGACTCCCGCACCCGGCGGCTCTACCTGGACACCGTCACCCGGAGCGACGCCGCGTCCGATTTCTTCGGCGAGGAGAACGTGCCCCCGCAGGCGATCACGATGGGCGTGGCCACGATCCTCGAGGCGCGGGAAGTCGTCCTCCTCGCGACGGGAGAGCACAAGGCCGAGATCGTGCGTCGAGCCGTCGAGGGGGAGGTTCACGCGGACGTCGCCGCGACCTTCCTCCAGCAACACGCCGCCGCGACGGTCTATCTCGATCCGGCCGCCTCCTCCGATCTCACCCGCGTCCGCACGCCGTGGCTCGTGGGCGATGTCGAGTGGACGCCGGAGCGCGAGACCGCGGCCGTCGTCTGGCTGAGCGAACGCACCGACAAGTCGATCCTGCACCTCGGGACCGACGACTATCGCGCGCACCACCTCGCGCCGCTCACCTCCCGGCACGGCTCGGCCGGGCCGATCAACGGGCAGGTCTTCAACGCACTCATCTCCAGGATCCGGGGGAAGAGCCGGCTGCCGCGCGGCCAGGACATCGTCGTCTTCTCGCCTCACCCGGACGACGACGTGATCTCGATGGGGGGACTGCTGCGCAAGCTGGTCGAGAACGGCAACCGCATCACCGTGGCATATCAGACTTCAGGGAACATCGCCGTCTTCGACCACGAGGTGCGCCGGTACCTGGATTTCCTGCGGAGGGCGGCGGGCATCATCGACCTTGGCGACGCCTCCAGCCTCGAGGGGGTGCTGCGGTCGCTCGAAGACCGGCTCGCCGGCAAGGAGCCGGGCGACATCGATCCCGGCGTGGTTCAGCAGCTCAAGCGGATCATCCGCGAGACCGAGGCCACGGCCGCCATCGAATCGCTGGGGCTCTCCGCCGACCGCGCCCGCTTCCTGAATCAGCCGTTCTATCAGACGGGAGCGGTGAGAAAGAACCCGATCACGTCGGAGGACGTGGAGATCGTCGCGCAACTGCTGGAGGAGGTGCGACCGATGATCGTGTTCGCCGCCGGGGACCTCTCCGACCCGCACGGCACGCACCGCATGTGCCTCGAAACGGTCGAGGCGGCGCTCGCCGCCTACAGCGGCGATCCGCCGTGGCTCTGGCTTTACCGCGGGGCGTGGCAGGAGTGGGATCTGGACGAAGCGACCGTCTTCGTGCCGCTTTCCGAAGCCGAACTCCGCGGCAAGGTCCAGGCGATCTTCCGGCACGAGTCGCAGAAGGATTCGGCACCCTTCCCCGGACCGGATCCGCGCGAATTCTGGCAGCGCGTCGTCGAGCGAAACCGGGATACCGCCAACCGGCTGGCGGCGCTGGGCCTGCCGGCGTACTACGCCATGGAGGCGTACGTGACGCTGCAGGATGGGCAGCGGGTCGAGGGTCCGGAGATCCCCACCTCCTCCCTCGCGGACGCGGATGCGTGAACCCGTGACGCACCCGGTCGGACGGCGCGGCGCGACAGCCTGACATGAGCGGGTTTTTCGGGACGGTACGGGTGCCGTTCGACCTCTTCGGCCCGGTCCATCTTGCGACGATCGGCGCCTTGGCGGCGGTCGGCATCTGCCTGATACGCGCCGGTCTGGCGACCGATGAGCGGGGTCGCCGCCGCCTCCGCATGGCGCTGTGCCTCGCGATTCTCTTCCTCCTCCTTGGGAGGCACGTCTGGAAGGCCGCGATGGGGCTCTGGGCGGTGCAGAACGACATACCGCTGCACCTTTGCGCCATCATGGCGTGGGTCACCGTCTTCGGGCTGTGGGCCCGGCATCCGCGGGCCCTCCGCCTCATGTACTTCCTCGGAGTGGCAGGCGCGGTGCAGGCCCTCCTGACCCCGGATGCCGAGTTCGGCGCCGTGCACTTCACCTTCTTCGAGTCGGCGGGGTCGCACGGGGCCGTCGTCATTGCCGGCGTGTGGGCAGTGATGGTCGAAGGCTATCGGCCGACGGCGCGCGACCCGTGGATCGCCTTTGGACTGCTCAACCTGTACGCGGCCGTCGTCTTTCCGGTAAACCGGCTCCTCGGGGCGAACTATCTCTACCTGATCGACAAGCCGCCGGTGCCCACGATCCTCGATTATTTCCCCGGCTGGCCATGGTACATTCCGCTCCTCGAACCTCTGGCCATCGGACTCTTCCTGCTGCTGTGGCTTCCCTTCCGGAACCCGGCGGCCGATTGACGGTACTCAGGTCTCTCCGAACGAAGAACCCTGCGCGAAGGAACCCTGCGCGGAGAACCCAAATTGAGGATGGACGCCATGCCGGAATGTCCCGTATGCGACGCGGAACCGATGATCTCCGACGACCCCGTCGAGGGCGAGTTGCTCGAATGCGAGGAGTGCGGGGTAGAACTCGAGATCCTCGCGCTCGACCCCATCACGCTCGGTGAGGCGCCGGACGCCGAGGAGGACTGGGGCGAATGAGGGTCGGCTTTCTGCATTCCCTCATCCGAAAGGACGAGAAGCTGCTGATCGCGGAGTTGCGCGGGCGCAGCGATGTGGAACTGGTGTTTCTGGACGACCGCAAGCTCGCGTTCGACTTCTGGACGGTGCCGGACGTCGACATCGTGCTCGAGCGCTGCATCAACCATTCGAGGGCCATGCACGCGCTGCGGCTGTTCGAGGGGGGCGGGCTCGATTGCGTCAACCGCTACGAGGTGTCGCGCCGCTGCGGAGACAAGATCCTCACGGCGGCGTCGCTTCGGGAATGCGGGGTGCCGCAGCCCGAAGCCAGGGTCGCGTTCACCGAGGCCTCCGCGCTCGAGGCGATCGAGGAACTCGGCTATCCCGTCGTCCTGAAACCCGCGGTCGGCTCATGGGGCCGCCTGCTGTCGAGGATCAACGACCGGCACGCGGCAGAGACGGTCCTCGAACACAAGGCGATCCTGGGCAGCTATCACCACTCGATCTTCTTCGTGCAGAAGTACGTGGAGAAGGGCGGGCGCGACATCCGCGCGTTCGTCGTGGGTGAGGACTGCGTGGCCGCCATCTACCGTTCGTCCGGGCACTGGATCACGAATACGGCCCGCGGCGGAACCGCCTCGAACTGTCCGGTGACGAGCGAGATCGGGGAGCTGTCCCTGCGCGCGGCGGAGGCCGTGGGCGGGGGCGTGGTGGCGGTGGATCTGTTCGAGAGCGACGGCGGACTGCTCGTGAACGAAGTGAACTACACGATGGAGTTCAGAAACAGCATCGAGGCGACGGGCGTGAACATTCCGGAGCGGATCGTGTCGTACGTCGTCTCGCCGGAGCGGGCGGGGGACCGATGATCCGCGCGTCGATCGCGGGCGGCTCGGGCTACGCCGGCGGGGAACTGCTGCGGCTCCTGCTCGGCCACCCCGACGTCGAGGTGGGGCAGATCACGTCGGAGCGCTTCGCGGGACGGTTCGCGCACCGGGTCCACCCCAACCTGCGCGGCGTCACGCGGTTGCGCTTCTGCGCGCTCGACGAGCTGTCGGAGTGCGACGTGCTCTTCCTCTGTCTCCCGCACGGGGAGTCATCCCGCCGCATCGACGAGTTTCGGTCGCTGGCGGGGCGGATCGTCGATCTGGGGGCGGACTTCCGGCTCCCGGATGGCGCGGACTACGAGCGCTTCTACGGCCGGCCGCATCCCCGGCCGGAACTCCTGGGATCGTTCGTGTACGGGATCGCGGAAGTGAACCGCGAGGCCCTGGCGGCCGCGGACCTCGTCGCGTGCGCGGGCTGCAACGCGACGGCCTCCATCCTGGGTCTCCTTCCGCTGTACCGGGAGGGGGTCGCGGACTCGGCGGTGATCGAGGTGAAGGTGGGATCGAGCGAGGCCGGCAACCGCGCCAGCGAGGGCAGCCACCACCCGGAACGCAGCGGCGCGATGCGGTCGTACCGGCCGACCGGCCACCGCCACGCGGCCGAGATCCGCACGGTCCTCGGTGGCGAGGTGCATTTCTCCGCGACGGCGGTCGAGATGGTGCGCGGCGTCCTCGCCACCTGTCACGTATTCCTGAACCGGGAGCTCGACGAGAAGGCGCTGTGGAAGATCTACCGGAGCGCGTACGCCGACGAACCGTTCGTGCGCATCGTCAAGGAGCGGAGCGGCATCCACCGCTATCCCGACCCCAACCTCCTGGCGGGCGCGAACTTCTGTGACGTGGGTTTCGAGCGCGATTCTCTCTCGAACCGGGTCGTGGTCCTGAGCGCGATCGACAACCTCATGAAGGGAGCGGCGGGACAGGCGGTACAGGCGTTCAACGTGATGCACGGGTTGCCGGAGTCGCGGGGGCTCGAGTTCCCCGGGCTGCACCCGGCCTGACCGCGACCCGCGGAGCCGAATCGTGTGCCGCATCCTCTGCGTCCGCAGCGATGAGCCCTTCGACATGGCGCCGCACCTCGCCGCCTTCGCGCGGATCGCCCGGGAGAGCCGCGAGTACCAGGGCGACGGATGGGGATGCGCGTGGATCGATGCCGACGGGTGGCGCGTCTACCGCGACATCTCGCCGGTGTGGGAGGACGCCGCGGCGCCGTCCGGGCGGACGACGCTGCTGCTCGCCCACGCGAGGAGCGCCTATCGCGGGGAAGGGATTCGGGTGGAGAACAACATGCCGTTCTTCGACGGGGAACACGCCTTCATCTTCAACGGAGAACTGCACGGCGTCCGCATCAAGGAGCGGGGGCGGATCGGCGCGGAGAAAGTGCTCAACTTCGTCAAGCGCTTCGGCGACGGAGACATGGGCCTCGCGCTGGAGCGGGGACTCGACGCCATCGAAAAGCGCACCCGTTACGTGCGGGCGATGAACCTGATCGTCGCCGACTCGGCGCGGCGGGTGCACTACGCGACCCGGTTCAGCGAGGACCCGGACTACTTCCGGTTGCACGCCGCCCGCCGGGGCGACGTGCGGATCCTGTGCTCGGCGCCCTATCCGGATTCGCAGCCGGCGTCGGACGGCCGGTGGGCGTGGACGCCGGTCGCGAATGGCGCCATCGGGACGCTCTGATCCATGCCGGAACCGATGCGGGGCGAGTCCGATGGGCTGCTCATCGTCAAGATCGGCGGTGGAGAGTCCATCAACCTGGACGCGATCGCCCGCGACCTCGCGGGCCTTTCCGGTCCGTTCGTCATCGTGCACGGCGCAAACGCGCTGCGCGATTCCCTTGCCCGACGGCTCGGGGTCGAGAAACGCGTCCTCACGTCGGTGTCAGGACACGAGAGCGTGCAGTCCGACCGCGACCTGATCGACGTGATGCTCATGGCCTACGCCGGCGTGCGCAACAAGCGCATCGTCGAACTGCTGCAGGGTCACGGCGTGAACGCGGTCGGGCTCACCGGGCTCGACGGCGCGCTCGTGCGCGGACGCCGCAACCGGGGGATCCGGGTGCGAGAGGGCGGCAAGACGCTGATCAAGCGGGACCTGTCCGGGAAGCCGGCGGAGGTGAACCGCAAACTGCTGGGGTTGCTCCTCGACGGCGGCTTCACGCCCGTGGTGACGGTGCCGCTGATCGACGAGCACAACGTGGCGATCAACTCGGAGAACGATGACGTCGTGACCCTGCTCAGCGCCGAACTGGGAGCGGAGTGCGTGATCCAGTTGATCGAGGCGCCCGGTTTCCTGGACGACCCTGACGATCCGGCGTCGGTCGTCGCACGTGTCGCGCGCGCGGAACTGGCGCGTCGCGAAAGCGAGGCGCGCGGGCGCATGAAGCGGAAGCTGCTCGCCCTGCGGAGACTCGTGGAGTCCGGCACGACCCGGGTCGTGATTGCGGACGGGCGCATCGAACGGCCGGTCACGGACGCGCTGGCCGGACGGGGCACGGTGATCGGATGAAGTCGAGCGAACTGGAGCGGAAGTACGCCCTCGAGGTCTTCCCCAAGCGGGACATCACCATCGTGCGGGGTGAGGGCGCGTGCGTGTGGGACGACGAGGACCGGCGCTACATCGATTGTGTGGGCGGCATCGGCGTGGCGAGCATCGGCCACGCGAACCCCGAGGTGGCCGAGGCGGTGGCGGAGCAGGCGCGCGTGCTCGTCTCCTGTCCCGGGATCTTCTATAACGACGTCCGCGCGCGGTTGCTGGCCGAACTCGTTTCCATCGCGCCGGCGGGGCTCACGGGCGCCTTCCTCTGCAACTCCGGGGCGGAGGCGGTGGAGGCCGCGATCAAGTTCGCGCGGCTCGCGACGGGAAGGGCGGGCGTCGTGTCCGCGATGCGCGGCTTCCACGGGCGGACGCTCGGAGCGCTGAGCGCGACGCACAAGAAGGAGTACCGGGAGCCGTTCGGGCCGCTCGTGCCGGGGTTCTCGTTCGTGCCCTTCAACCACGTCGAGAAGCTGCGCGCGGCCGTGGGCGAGGACACGGCGGCGGTGATCGTCGAGCCGGTGCAGGGCGAGGGAGGCGTGCGGCCGGCCAGCCCGGACTACTTGCAGGCGGCGCGCCGCATCTGCGACGAGGCCGGTGCGGTGCTGGTGTTCGACGAGATCCAGACGGGCTTCTGCCGCACCGGCCGCATGTTCGCCGGCGATCGCTACGGCGTCGCGCCGGATGTCCTCTGCCTTGCCAAAGCGATCGCGGGCGGCGTTCCGCTGGGGGCGGTCCTGGCGCAGGAACGGTTGCAGCCGCCGCCCGGGCGGCACGGCACGACCTTCGGCGGCAACCCGCTCGCCTGCGCCGCCGCCCTGGCCGCGATCCGCTTCATGCGGGACGAGCGGCTCGACGAGCGCGCCGAGGCGCTGGGCGCCCGCTTCAGCGAGCGCTTCTCCCGCCAACGGCCGGCCCGCGTGCGCGCCGTGCGGCAGGTCGGCCTCATGATCGGCATCGAACTCCGCGAGCGCTGCCGCCCCTACCTCGAGCCTCTCGCGGAGCGCGGCGTCCTCGCGCTCCCGGCCGGCACCACGGTCATCCGGCTGCTGCCGCCTCTCGTGATCACCGAAGCGCAGGTCGACGAAGTGGCGGACACGCTGACAGAGGTACTGTCCGTCTGACGCTCCGAGCCGACTCCGCTATCCGGCCGGTGTCAGGCGGACGGTCGCCTGGACGCGCCCCTCTCCCTCGGCGAACTCGACCTCGATGACGCCAACGCCGCGATCCGAGACCCGTGCCTCGCCCTGCATGACCGCGGACTCCACCGGGGTGCCGAAGGACGCGACTTCGTAGGTGCGGCCCGCCGTCCCTTCAACGGAGAGCCGCCACCCGACGGAGTCGGCGCCGAATTCCAGAATCCGCAGTCCGTCGCTCGTCCGGCCGGGCTCGAGGTCGATGCGGGGCGGGGCGACCGCGAGTCCGCCTTCCCACGCGACGACGACTTCCGCCCGGGTCCCCGCCGACGCCGCGTCCCCGACGGTCACGTCCACGCTTCCGTCGGGCGACACCTCCGTGGCGGCCCCGTTCACTCGGTACGTCACGTTGCGGGCCCCCGCCGGCACGTCGGGCACGAACTCGAAGGTCAGGGGCGGTCCGGCGGTCGTAAGCCTCGTGCGCCGCCCGCCGCCCTCCGCTGTCCACCGTTGCAGGATTTCGACATCGGTCGTCGTCTCCCCGGCCCGGAGCCGCCTCACCGCCACCTCCGGCCAGTCCGGTGGGAGTTGCGGGGCGAGTCGAGCTCTGCCACGCGGAGCATCGGGTTCCCAGCCGATGACGCCGCGCAGGAGCGGCGTCACCAACGCCGACGTCGCGAAGAACTGGTGGGGGACCGTCTGGTCGAGGGGCTGGTAGAACGTGCCGGAGAGCAACTCGGGGTGCCGCCCGAGACTCCAATCGAAGGTCATCTGCTTCACGGCGTCGATGAGATGGAATCCGGCCCAGGGACGCCGGTACCGGTACTGGGCCCACGACACGTACGCCGTCACGAAGGGCCACACCGTGCCCATGTTGTACTGGAGCGGGTGATACAGTTCGCTCTCCGTCGAGAGCATGTGGGCGCCCCAGTCCGACGAGATCCGATCGCCCGCGAGGCGGGTCAGAGTCGATCGCGCGCGCGCCCCGTCGAACAGGCCGAACGCGGCCGCTGTGGCCGGCCACACGGTCAGGTGGTCGTTGATGCCGCCATCGGCGAGGATCCCGAAGGCATGGTGTCCCGCCGCCTCAAGCCAGTACGCGTCGTTCAGCGTTTTCCGCGCGCGGGGCGCCATCTCCCGCGCCCGGTTCGCCATCCCGGCATCGCCCATGCGCCCGGCGAGCACTTCGGTGCCCTCGAGCGCCGCGACCCAGACCCCTGCCAGGTAGATGTCCTGGTGGAGCGCGGCCCCGAGGCCCCCGACCTCGACCGCTGCGAGCCCGCCCACCGTGTTTTCGAGGAGGCCGTCCCCGTCCGTCTCGGCGCTGAGGCACCATTCCCACGCGCGCCGGTAGGCCGGCCACAGCTCGCGCAGCAGTTCGTCGTCCCCGCTCGCCCGCCAGTACTCGTACAGTGCGACCATCCAGTAGGGCGTGGTGTCCGCGTGGTA
>NZ_CANPWG010000022.1 GCF_947581915.1 Candidatus Palauibacter scopulicola | reverse complement strand
GTGATACATCTAACAATACATCAACAACTTGCGAGTTTGCGGACGAGAACTAGCTAGGGGCGTGAACCCCTCACCCAACATCACTGTAGACCGCAGATCCGCGCTCCGCGTACAGCTTCTCGATTCTGCATTAGCGGGTGGGAGGCCCTGCATCGCTGACCTTCAGAGTGCGGTCGGTCCTTACCCCGGCACCGCCTGGAACAATAAGCCGAGGTCGATTTCGATCATTTCGCCAGCATCGAGCCTAGAGACGGTAGCGCGTACCTCGTCATCGCTCCAACCTTCCATGAAGCGCACGGCTGAAAGGGCAGCGTACTCTCGGCTAAGCTCCATGCTGATCCATTGACGACCTAGTTCTTCCGCGACCTGCCCCGTGGTGTTGGAGCCAGAGAAAATATCCAGGACCACGTCTTCCGGATCGGTGAGGAATTGGATAAAGAACCGCGGGAGCGCGCTGGGGAATCTCGCTGGGTGTCTGTCTCGCTTCAGCATCTTGCACAACCGCAGATAGCTCGAATTACTCTCCGTATTGGGAATCTGGAGCAGGTTCGATGGAATCGCGCCACCGTTGTCCTTGCCGAAGGCCTTCGCGATATCGTGCCCGGAAGGTCGCGCTTTGGGCCGGTAGTACTTTTCGGGGTTCTTGAGCAGCTTCTTCATACTCTCGGAATACGGCACTAGGACACGGGTGACATCCGCCTTCGGCTCTGCCGAACGCGAAAACCACCAGACCGTGTTTACCGAATCTTTGGCTCGGATCTTCCGCTTGTTGACCCATTCAATCGGCGACGGAAGCTTCGACGGATTGAACCAGAAGAACTCTTCTGCCAACTCGTAGCCGAGGCGATCGCAGAAGTCCAGCAGGACGCGGTAGTTGTAGAGCGACCGCACGGGTTTGCCGCGCTTGTAGGCTCCGCCGAGGTCGAGAACGAAGCTGCCACTGTCTTTCAGCACACGGAGAGCAGCTTCTCCAAACCGCCCCAGCCATTCGACGTACTCGTCCTGCCTTTTGTTGCCGTAAGCCTTCTGCCGCAACAGCGCAAAGGGCGGGCTGGTCATGACCAAGTCCACCGATTCTTCCGGCAGGTGCCTGAGCAGCTCCGCGCTGTCCCCGCAGAGCTGGAGACCGCGGGGCGTCCGATACACCTGTTTGTCGCTCGGAAGGTCCAGCTTCATCGTCCACCATCCGCATCTGGGAAGTTCGCATCCGGCTGCAGTTCCCACCGCTCCGCTATCCAGCTCTCGACGAACGACCAAAGCAGCGTAATCGCGTAGTGGAGCTCCGGTGCCGTTTTCTGGAGATCCGCAACCGGGCCCGCCAACCGTTCTCTAGGCAGGTGACCAGCCAACCACACGGTCCATACGGAGGGATTCCCGCTGGCAAGCTGCGCCGTCAGCTCTCCGATAGTCCCGTCCGATAGCGCGCCATGCTGGCGCAGCGCCTCGGCACATCCCGCCGCTATCGCTGGATCCACCTCCTGCAGCCCGGAAAGGAGTAAGGGTACCGCATCTGAGTCTAGGCTGACGATACCCTCCAGAGCCTCTTCGCGGAGGTCTTGATCCACATCCCCGAACGCCCGCACGAGGCGTGAGGACGCTTTCGAACCGCCGATGCGACTCAAGGACCAAGCCGCCGCGCTACGGGCGAAGTACGGATGCTGGTCATCGTCCAGGATCGCGCTCAGCATCCTCACGCACTCATCGGTGCCAGCTTCCCCCAACGAAATCACGGCCTCGAGCCGGATCTGCTGATCGGGGCTCGCCAGGTACGGCGCGAAAAGGTCCTCCGCGCTCGCGCCACGAACGGCGACGAGGTACGCTGCCGCCTCCAATCGGATGTACATGTCCTCTTCATCATCGCGCTCAAGATTCGCAACGGTCCTCCAAACGGAGTCGTTCCGTCGGAGCCTCGAGAGCTTCACTCCGGTGAACCGTTGGGTTCGCTCGCGGGACGCCAGAAGCTGCAAGAGGTGCCCCTCAGGCCACACACCGGGGCAGCGCAGGTCGTCGTCCTTCTCCGGCGTGACTCTCGACGCGAGGATCTGATTGCGCGCGATTTCGTCGCCAGGGGCTACGGTGATTCGGAGCTCGTCGGGAACCGTCCGAGTGTAACGATGTCCATCGCTGGCTCGCACAGTCGTGATCTTCTGACCCGCGACCGATTCTACGAAGCCGTCTCGGCTGGAGAACCACGCCTTCCACGTGACGCTGGTCTCCGATCCTTCGGTGACGCCCTTGGTTGTCTCACCGTCCTGCGGCACGGCCCTGAACTGCGCGACGCGCACGTAGTTCACCGAGCCTTCAGCCTGCCACCGGATCCAGTTGCGTTCGTGCCAATAGGAGACCGGCTCCTGCAGCCGACCGGCGCTCCACTGTTCGTCCTCGCCTGCCTTGCACACCGGGAAGGCGATTACGTCGGCGTTCACCATACCGAAATCCCACGCACGCTCATGGTCCGCGGAGCTATGGGACATCGACAAGTCGGGCCGCGTCTTCGCGCGGCTCTCGATGCGAAGCCCGCACCGCTCGCAAACGAGGTCGGGGATACGGACGCGCTTGCGCTTGACATCTTTCCAGAGCTTCGTGTCCATCGCGCCGCGTTCGAGCTCGACGACCTGGTGTCCCATCCGCTCCAGATCCTGCGCCACGTGTCGGCTGCCGACCGCACCGAGGGCAATCTTCCGAAAGAAGCTGGCATCAGGCTTGAGGGCGAGCGGTGGCATGGTGGAATCTAACCCGAGGGACCAGGGCCAGCGAACGCGGAGGCGATCGGCCACGTGACCCGCGGTGCCGTCTCTCGATTCGCACGCGGATCCCCATCGAGCGTCCGCTGGCAACGCCCCTGCCCCCCCTGCAACCGCCCGAATGATCACCTGCTGCACAGGCAAGAGCCCGACCCGCGCCCGAGGTCGGGCAGCAGGAAGTCTTGGGAAATCAATCAGTTCGACCCGTCGGAGCGCTATCCCAGGAAGCCCTCCTGGGGTCGTGACCCGAAATCGTGCGTTCATCATGGACCCTGACATGCTGGTTGCACAGGTGACGGTCTCGGCACCCGGGGAAGATGTCCTCGGAGCCTGACCGGCTGTAACACCAAGGTCCGCCGCGGTCTCAACTGCGCATCATCAGCGCCTTGCTACGCCCGAATTTCGTGACCTCCGCCGGCCTCTCCGACCGATAGCGTGGCTCCGCCTCCAGGCTCCTTCATTTGGGTGGTTGTGGCGGGCTCGTAAGGGTTCTGTTTGGTAATGATTTCCGATGTTGTCCGACCCTTTTCGGATACCGAGGGCAACGTCGGGGCGCAGCGCCGGGTTTCCGGCGTATCAACGTGTTGAAGCGGAGCATCGCTACGCCCGACCCGGACACAGCCGCTTCCGCCCGTGCCTGGCGAGGCGCCGACCGCACTAGCCGCCTGCCCCGCTGAACGTTCTACGCCGATACGTCTCCACTCCAAGGTATTCTCGCCTCTGACCGGCTGTAACTCTACGGTCCGCCTCAATCTCAACCGCGCATCATCAAGTTGCGACGGGGCATCTCTACGGCTCACCGGCGACGCCTCACGTCTTGAACATCGTCTCCGCACAAGCCCCGGTGAGAGCCGAACGGCGAACTGGCTCGGGATCGCCGAACCGGCGGAGAGACCCGAGGTTCTCCTCGGCGGGCGGTTGCGCCTCCGCCGGCGACCCGTCCGCGGAATGGCCGGACGCCTGGCCCGGGCCGAATCGCGACTGGGCGACGAGCGACAACTCGGTTTCGCGGGCGGAACGCCGGTCTCCTGACTGCCACCGTCCCTCCCGCGTTTGCGTCGCCTTGCCGCTTCAACCCCTTCTAAGAACCAAACAGCAGCCGGACGTTCCTTCCCAACTCCCACAAGTCCAGGCTGACTCCGAAGATGCCCGGTCGGATCTGCAGGATCCCGTCGAGCTCGAGTTGGCTTCGGCGGGCAATTCTGCGGGCGCGACGAAAGACGTCCTCATCGAACTCGGATGTGATCAGTCCCGCCAGGCGTTGAAGCGCCCGGCCCGTCTCGGCTTCGCGTCCATGCAAGGGAATCCTGATCTGGAGCCACGGATGCTGCTCCGGGTTGAACGTGTCGAAGTCGCGGTCGATCATCAGCAGGCTGGGTGTGGTCTGGATCCGCCGCCTCGCGCGTGCCGGCCAACGCTTGTTCAGAACCTGCCGTCGAGTGGCCTCGATGTCGCCGGCGAAGGGACGTACGAGCGCGGCTTCATCCTGCAGGTCGCGTCCGAAGCGCTCCAAGCTCGCATGCAGTGCCTTCGAGAACTCTTGTTGCTCTTGAACATAGTCTTCCACCAGCAGGAAGAAGAGGTATCTGTAGGAACCGCGTGTCCTGGACAGGTATGTGTGCGTGATCAACATGACAGGTGCCGGGGAATGGGATCTTGTCCCGTATGGTCGACGGGAGCATCGCGGGCTGTCAACAGTGGGGAGCCGCGTCGATCAACCCCTCCGCCGATACGTTGAGGAATCGCCACGTGCGACCGAATCCGACTCAGAAGCCCCCGACGCCCGGAAAGCGTCCGAAACGGTTCGCGTCGTGCACGGGGTCGGGCCACGCGCGGCCCGGTTGAAGTTGCCGGGGACGACATGGGTGTCTACCGTTCGGCAGACGACTAACGCAACGCCGTCCCCGGGGGGAACCATGGGCTCAAGTCTTGGCACTCGGATATCGAACGCTAGGGAGGACGTGGGCTTGAGTCTCCGCAAGCTCGCCGAGCTGGTAGGGAAGTCGCCAGCCTTCATCTCGGTGTTGGAGAACAGCGACCCCGCTCCGAAGGTCAGTGAAGAGACCCTGGTGGAGCTGGCAAGGGTACTGTCCTTGGACGTCGACGAGTTGCTCGGACTAGCTGGGCGCATGCCCGGCGATGCTTTCCCCGAATCGCGCCTGGATGTGGCGCTGTACAGGCGCGTTCACAGCCTTTCGGACTCCCGAAAGAAGAAACTACTACGGGATTTGGATAGCGACACGTGAGATACCCTTACCTATCAGACGACGACATCGAATGCGCCGCCGACGGCCTGTTGACTCAGGCTTTTGGGCGCAAAATCCCAGTTCCAGTTGACCTCGACACGGTGTTGTTTGACGTCCTTGCCGAGACGGAGCAACTGGCGTTCGACGACGAGAACGTCCTTGGCTACGAAGATGGCGACCAAATTCTGGGGCGGATGTGGCCTTTCCGGAATCAGATCGAAATCTGTGCCAGTCTGAAGACACCGCACAGCAAGGGGCGACTCAAGGGCAGATGCCGATTCACGGTGTGTCACGAAGTTGGCCACTGGAGACTGCATCGACCCCTCCACCTTCGGGCGCGCGCCGAGCGGTCAGACGGCTTGTTTGATACGGAGGACACCCAGTTTCACATGGTCAGCCTGAATCGCAACATCTTCTCCAACGTGAAGCCCCCGCCGGAAGAGGTGCAAGCGAACCGTTTCGCTGCTCACCTCCTGATACCCGGGTCCCTGCTGCGCCGTGAATTCCTGCGCCGTTTCGGGAAGTCGCAGGTCGTTACGGATCCGGGGAGTACAGCTTACGAAACGGCGAGCGAGCTGGCCTATCGAACGACCCGCGGTATCTCGACCTCGCTCTGCGATGCCTTCGAAGTGTCCCGCCAAGCGATGGCGATCGCACTGAAATCGAGGGGGTACGTGACGGACGAGCCCACGTTCTTGCGAGGCCGTCCATAGCATGTAGCTAGCCAGTAACGGCGCAAGCCCACGGCCAGTGGTCAGACTTGTGGCGATTGTTCTGCCACTGGAGTGGCTGGAGATTGGATAGGTCGTCGCTACCTCCCTTGGCGACGGGCCATACGTGATCTACTTCCCAGCCGAATGGGGATCCGGTGTTTCCGTGCAGGTGGCGGTGCATCAAGGCGCCACATTCGTCTCTGCGATAGAGCCTTGGGTCGCTGTGCGGAACCGGTATGCCCTTCTGCCAGACTGCCTCGACCATTGCTGGCGAAAAGCCGTGGCCGTGTCGGGTGGTGTTTGGTTGTCTCAACACTGCAAATTCCTCCTAGCCAAGCTAACGGGAAGCATGAGAACGACGGAGCCGGCGATTCGTCTTCGTACGGCCTGACCGCGCCGTGGGTAGGTCCCAATTGTCGCCGCGGGCGAAGCGGCTTCCGTTCGATATAGCACAGTCGGTGCAGCGCGGTTGACGCTCGGTCGGGGTTCTGTTCAGCAGCCGGTTTTCGCGCGGGTAATGCCGCAGGTGACGTCTCAGCCGTTCGGCGTTCCGGGGGTGTAGCCCTGTCCACGCGAAGAGAAAATCATTCACTGCCAAACCGACCCCGACGCTGTTCAACGTCACAACGCTCGCTGCTGGCGCGCCGTCGATATACTCCTGCCCTCTACGTTCGTCTTCTGACATCGCTTCCAGTTGCAACTTCCGACCATCGATCAGGCCGGCGCACCAGAAGCAGCCGAAGTCCGGGATCACGGGCCGAACGTTCACGAACACATCGTCGATTTCATCCGTGTCGTTGTTGTGCTGGACCTTCGTGCCGATCTGAACCCCCGGAATCAGGAACTGATGGACGAGGGCGTTGAAGACACAGCGCGCTTGGTGAGTGTCGGCGGCGAGGAAAATATAATCGCAGTCGCGGAATCGCTGGGCCGTGGCGTCGTCAACGATGTCGCTGGGCGAGCAGTCGACAGCAACACGCGGACGCGCACGCTTCGCTACACGGCGTGAGATCTTGACCTTGTGCGTTGCGAGACGTCGACCGATGCGTTCCAGCCGGCCACCGTACCTGGTCAGGAAGGTTCGCGCCTGGAAGCGCGTGGCGCCGAGTACACGAGGAAGATTGGTGGCCTCGATGCGATCCGGGTCGGCAACCACGATCTCACCGACCCCGAGGTGCGCCAGATTCGCGACGACCCACGACCCGACGCCCCCGACGCCGATGACGCCGACCTTCGTGCTGCAGAGTAGCTCCTGTCCATGGTCGCTCAAGAGCCGAGCCTGGCGATCGTAGATCGATTCAGCGTGGGCAGGAGCCTTCCTGGGCGAGGGGTACAGCCGTTCAATGGACCGGCCCGTTACACGGCCTTCTCGAAGCGGGATTCGATCCCCGATTCGGATCCAGAGTTCGCCCGCAACTGCGCGCTCGGCGAACACCAGAGCTCCAACGGGTGGTCCGTTAACGATGTCCAGAAGCGCAGGGTATCCTCGCTGGTGAGATGCGAGGTCCGTGTCGCTGAAACGCACGGAGTCCACGCCTTCGTGGTTGTGTACGGCAAGGTAGGCGAGACCCTGGTCCCGGCAGTGACGAGCGTGATGGGCCACGAAACGGGCCGTTAGCATGCGGTAGCCGGTCCGTCCTGCCACGTAATCGATGCCATCTCTCGCTATGAACAGTTCCCGGGCAAGCAAACGGAGGCCGCGGGGGGTATCCACGACACCTGCCGACAGGACGGCGCCGTGCTCGTCGCCATCGGAGAAGAGATGCAGGAAGAGATCTCTGCTGAGCTGTTCGGGGAGGACCAGGTCGAAGGATCTGCTCATGGGCGCTGCTCGAGCCAGACCAGAACTCGACGGAGTTTCGTCAGCGCAGTGTCTTCGCGGGCATCGCGACGCTTGCTGACCCGGGAGAGCATTAGGGACGCGCGGCCTTCGAAGGTCTTGTCGGGGTGGAATCCCTTCCCGGAGATCGGTCTGCCATCCTTCCGCGCCAGATCCGGTCGGACATGGTGTGGGTAGACTTCCGCTGCCGGATACTGGAATCCGATACGAAAGCCCACCCACGTGCCGGCTTGTACGAAGATCTCCGGATTCAGCGGCACATCTTCAATCGTCACGAATGCGCCGCCTTGGGAGTCTGCCCTCCAGCTGATCTTGGAATCCGGAAACGCATCTTCCAGTTCACGGATCGCTGCGACCACGCTCGGGGCCAGTTCCTCACTGGTCATGCGTTGTCGTCGCCGTCGGCCGCCGTGAACTTGTCGTCGTCGTGAAGGTCGATCTTTTCATCGTCCGCGATCTCAACCGCCTCGTCACCCTGTTCCCGCTCCAGGATGAAATCCAGTTCGATCGGGATGCCGGCATCCACCGCAGCCTGCTTGATCTCGAGGCCTGTGGCTGGAGAGTGGATCTTCACGCGGTGGTTGTTCACGGTGATCTCGACGGGTCCCTTATTCAGCACCTGTGCTGCCATTTTCGGCTCCCTGTGGCTATCGGCTCGATGAGTCCTGACGCGTAGCCGGTTACGCCGGCGCGTCTACGGTTCAGTAAACAGTAATCTTCATCGCCCGATTGATCAAGCCCCGAGGGAAACTCCGCTAAGCACTGACGGTCGGGTCGCGAGCTACGGCGCCCGCCACCTCCCGCGGCGCAGCAACTCACCGCTCCCCGGCCCGGCCCGAATCTCCCCGTTCTCGTACACCACCTCGCCTCGGCGCAGCGTCATCACGGGCCAGCCGGTGACTTCCCACCCCGAGTAGACCGAGAAGCCGGCGCCGGAGAGCATGTCCCCGTCGCGGATGGTGCGCGTCTCGTCCGGGTCCCAGAGGACGATGTCAGCGTCGGAGCCCGCCGCGACCGTGCCCTTGCGCGGGTAGAGGCCGAAGAGCTTGGCGGCGTTGGTCGAGGTCACGGCCACGAAGCGCTCCTCGGAGATGCGTCCCTGGACGACGCCCTCGGAATAGAGCATCGGCCGTACCACCTGGAGGTTGCTCAGGCCGGCGCGGTGCCGGCTGATGGTCTGCGACGGGTCCAGCTTCTCGTCGCGTCGATAGGCGACGTGGTCCGTGGCGAGGACGTGCACGGATCCGCTGGCGATGCCCGCCCACAGGGCGTCCTGATCGGCCTGCTCGCGAAGCGGCGGCTGTCCCACGTAGAGCCCGCGGTCGGGGCCCTCGAAGCGCTCGCGCGTGAAGTGGAGGTAGATGGGGCGGGTCTCGACGAAGACGTTGAGCCCGCGGTCGCGGGCATCCTGCAGCACCCGCAGTGCGCCCGCGGAGGAGACGTGGACCGCGTAGATGGGCGCCCCGGTGGCCTCGGCCATGGCGACCGCGCGCTGGGTGGCGACGACTTCGCCGACCACGGGCCGGCTGTCCGGGAAGTACTCGAGCGAGGTGCGTCCGGCGGCGGTGAGTTGGGCCACCGCGCGGGCGAGGATGGGCCCGTCCTCGCAGTGCACCATGCTCAGCATGCCGGCGCGCCCGGCCGCGTCCATGGTCGCCATGTAGTCGGGCACGTCGGCGTCGAACACGGTCCGCACCATGAAGATCTTGGTGCTGGTCTGGCCGGTTTCGGCGGCCAGGGTGGTCACCTGGCCTTCCTGGGTCGCGGGGTCGTTGATGCCCGCGTGCAGGATGACGTCCGCGATCGCCTGCTCACGGATGAGCGCCGTCTCGCGCTCGATCGCCTGGGCGAGCGTCCGCCCCTCGGCCGGGAAGGCGAAGTTCGAGATGGTGGTGATGCCTCCCGCGAGCGCCGCCTGCGACCCGGTGCGGTAATCGTCGCGGGTGCGTCCCCCCAGGTGGACGTGCGGATCCACCCCGCCCGGCATGACCAGCAGCCCGGTGGCATCGATCTCGCGGGCGCCGGCCCCCGCGGCCAGTCCGGTCCCGATCTCGACGATGGTCCCGTCCCGCACCCGCACGTCCGCGTCGAACCGTCCCTCCGAGGTGACCACGGTGCCCCCGCTGATGAGGATCTCCTGGAGGATCGTGGCGGCTTCGACCGCGGTGGCCTCGGCCGGGCCGGGCGCGGCCAGCGTCGCGAGGAGCACGGCGGCCGCCGCGGCGGCGGCGTGGAGCGGGTGGGCGGCGAAGTCCTTCGAGGCGGCCATGGGATCCTCCGGGCGGCGGGCGGCGCTGATGGACATTACTCTTCCGCGTGACGTACCGCACCGGAATCGAGGATTGCAATGCCCCAGCCCCAGAACTACGCGAACCACGCCAGGCGCCCCCCACCGCTGTTCCTCGCGGGCGCCTTTCTCTCAACGGCCGCGACCCTCGGCGTCGGAATCCTGCTCGTCGTGGACTTCAGCGCGGGAACCCTGGCCCTGTTCGTGGTCGCCGCCTGCACCGCGATCGCCCTTCTCTCCGCGCGGCGCTTCGCAACGGGCGTTCAGGATCGGGTGATCCGCCTGGAGGAGCGCCTCCGCCTGGAGAGGCTTCTGCCGGACGACCTGAAGGGCGACATCGGGCAGCTGACGACGGACCAGCTCATCGCCCTCCGCTTCGCCTCCGACGCGGAACTGCCCGGATTGGTACGCCGGGTCCTCGCGGGCGAACTGACGAGCCGGGACTCCATCAAACAGGCCGTCGAAGACTGGCGCCCCGACCACCAGCGCATCTGAGATGAAGATCTTGCGGGAAGGAGATCGCGGGTACGCCCCGGCGCCGGAACGCGGGCGAGTCGAGATCGTGTATGAGTACCGAACGGTCGAACTCGCGGAGTCGAAGGCGCACATTGCCATGAGGGGCACCGGAGCCACATGTATCCGCAAGGGATCTCGTCGTGACCGGGCTTGAGAAAGCGGTGAAGGGCGAGATTTCGGATTACAGCTGCCGCGGCCGGGGTTCCTCGGTGCGCGGGGCGATGGGCCACGCGCCCGCGACGTCCGGGGAGAGAAGCCATGATCCGTAGGATCCAAGCCTTGAACTACCGATGCCTGCGGTACGTTGACGTGTCGCTTGATCGCTTCCACATGCTCATCGGTCCCAACGCCAGCGGGAAGAGCACGCTCTTTGATGCGCTCACGTTCCTCGGGGATCTGGTTCGCGACGGACTGGAGTCGGCCGTCGGAGAACGGACATCGAACTTCCAGGATCTGGTATGGGGGCGTCCGTCAGGGGACATCGGGTTCGAGTTGGCGATCGAGTTGGATGTCCCCGCGAATCTCCGCGAAAGGCTTCCGGCGGAGAAGGATTTCCGCAACTTCCGCTATGAGATCGCAATCCAGGGGGACGACAAGGGCGTTCGCATCACGTCCGAGCGCGCCCTGCTGATGCCTGCGCAGAAGTCCGTGCCACCGGCGCAAAAGAAGTTGTTCCCCGACCCTCTCACGCCACCCCCCAGCATACTGTTGGGCAGAGGGAGGCGCGGTACGAGGTCAGTGGCGAGCAAGTCGCTGCGCGGGACCGACAGCTACTACGTCGAGACGGACCCCGAGGCGGGGAAGGGGTGGGTCACGACGATCGCCTTCGGTCCCTACCGCTCCACCTTGGGCAACCTGCCGGAATCGCCCGAGAAGTTCCCAGTGGCCACGTACGTGAAGCGCAAGCTTGAAGCTGGAATCAAGCCCGTCTTCCTGGACACGGTTGCCATGCGACGCGCCAGCCCACCCGAATTCGGTACGAACGGGTTCGCCGTCGATGGGTCCAACCTGCCCTGGGTCATCAAGCGTCTCCGCGAACGCCACCCAGCCGACTACAAGGAATGGCTGGGCCACGTGCGAACCATTCTGGCCGATCTGGAGGATGTCTCCGTGGTCGTGCGCTCCGAGGACCGTCACGCGTATCTCATGCTCCAATACGATACAGGAATGGAGGTCCCGTCATGGACGGCATCCGACGGTACGTTGCGGCTGCTGGCCTTGACCCTTCTCGCGTACATACCCGGTGACGGCGAGATATACCTCCTGGAAGAACCGGAAAACGGCGTTCATCCCCTTGCCCTGGAGGGAATTCGCGATTCGCTGTCGTCCGCTTACGACGCACAGGTGCTCGTCACTACGCACTCTCCGTCGCTCCTCGCGCTCGTGGAACCACACGAGATTCTCTGCTTCGACAAGAATGCCGAAGGGGCGAGCGATGTCGTCGTCGGCAGCGAACACCCGCTCCTCCGAAATTGGCAAGGCTCGATCGACAAGACCGTTCTGTTCGCCAAAGGGGTGATCGGGTGACCGTGGAGCCGGGCACCGGTGGGCTGATCGTGGTGGCTGCGGATCGAGATACCGAGGAGACCCTCACGGAGCTGTTTGCCCGCCCGGAAGCTCTGGGAGTATCGCGGTTCCAGTACGATATCCGGCGGCATCCAGGCCGCGATCCCGGGTGCCGGGTTTACGCCACCGAGTTTCTCCGGCCCTTTAGTCACCGATTCGATCATGCCCTCGTGGTTTTTGACCGCCACGGTTGCGGAGATCCCGGGTCACGGGAGGACATCGAGGCGGGTGTCGAGCACGGGCTCCGCCTGAGCGGATGGGAGGACCGGGGAAGGGCGGTCGTGATCGATCCGGAACTTGAGACGTGGGTCTGGTCCGATTCACCCGCCGTCCGCACCGCGCTTGGTTGGACGGGCGGACATCAAGCGCTCCGCGCCTGGTTGGCTGCCGAGAAACTCTGGGACCCTGGGACGGCCAAGCCCCATGATCCGAAGGCCGCTATGCTCAAGTGCTTGCGGGAAGCACGGCGAAAGCGCTCGGCCCGAATCTTCGGTGAGATCGCCGCGGGCACCTCTCTCGCAGGATGCCGCGACCCCGCGTTTCGCAAAATCAGGACCGCTTTACGAGAGTGGTATCCCGCGCGTAGCTAATCGCCGATCCGGGGCCGAGCGCATCTGAACAGCGAACCCTCCCCGGGAACCGCTCCGGGGAGGGTGTTCGGGACTTGCCGCGACGGGTTGAGCCCTGCTGCTTAGTGGGCGTGCACGTGCACGTGGAGGGGTGCGGTGACGAAGTCCGCGTGCCCCGATCCGACGGCCCCGTGCATGAGGCTGAAGGTGACCTCGGTGTCGCCCTCCATCCCTCCGTGCAGGTGTCCCCCGAACTCGCCGGGAGAGTCCTGCTCGAACTCGGCGATGGACTCGTTCGCGACGTCCACCCGCAGGTAGAAGTCACTGCCGAGCGTCACTGCGTGCCCGTCGTGGTCTGTGAACTGCACGCTGATGTGGGCCGTTTCCTCGCCCGGCTCGACCTCGAGTTCTCCGGTCCACGCTCCGTCGTGTCCGTCATAGGACGCGATGGTCTGGCCGCTCAGCGACAGAACCACGCCCTCGACTTCTTCGGCGTGATCCTCGTGGTCGTCCATGGGGTCCATGGGGTCGTCGCCGCCGCAGGCGCCAAGGACCAGCAGTCCCGCGGTCGCCAAGACGAGTGGCAGTTTCGATTGAAGATGTCTCACGTTTTCACCTCGTTCCGTTATTGGATCTGCCCGCCTCGGACATGATCTCGACGGTAACGATAACCCCATATCAATAACGGTCAAGCAGGCCGCCGCGAGGCATCCCCTTGAGCCTCGGGCGTTCGACGGCGACGGGAACGCCCAAACGGCACTCAGGTACGACATCGGATCCGGCTACACCCGGCTGTGGTCACAATGAGATCGGGATATGAAACAGCTCACCGTTAGAGGCCTGGGGGACGATCTGACCGGGGCGATTCGCCGCTTGGCGAACCGCGACGGCACATCGCTCAACCGAGCCGCCGTCAAACTGCTGCGCCGGGGGGCGGGGCTGGAGGGCGGACAGGCGGCGGACGCGGTCGGGTCGTCGCTGGATTGTTTCATCGGCTCCTGGAGCGACGCGGAGGCGGACGAGATCGAACGGGCGCTCAGGCACTTCGAGACGATCGACGAGGCGATGCGGGAGTGAATCGCGGCGGCCCTGCGAGCGAAGGGCCGCCCGATCCCCACCAACGATATCTGGATCGCCGATCTCAGAAGTCGTAGCGCAGCCGCAACAGGGCCAGCCTTCCGAGTTCCGGCGCCCCCACGAACTCCCGGTGCAGGTTGTTGAGCAGGTTGTACACCGTCAGTTCGAGGCGTGCGTTCGGCTGGAAGGGAAGCTGATAGCCGGCCGTCAGGTCCAGGACGTGGTAGGCGTCCACGGCCCCGGCGAACACGCCCGACCTCATGTCGAAACCATCGGTGAAGCGCCAGCGCCCGTCGAGCACGAATCCGCGGGCGCGGTCGGTGAACGCGAACCCCACGGAGCCCTTGTGGCTCGGGGCATTGAGCGCCAGGTCGTCGCTTCCGGGGCAGTCCCCGTCCTCGTCAAAGTCGAAGCACTCCCTGCTCTGGAAGGAGTAGGCGGCGGTCAGGCTGACCCGGTCGGAGACGATGAACTGGGTGGAGAAGTCGGCGCCCCAGTAGCTGGCCGAGCCGAAGTTGCGCGAAGCCAGCAGCAGGTCCGGCGCGTCGAACTGGTCCGGAGTGACGGCGCCGACCGGGACTTCGGCGAGACCGGCGGCCAGTTCGGCGATCTGTTCGGTCGTGACATGCCCGGCCTGCACCAGCGGCCCGAGACGGCTCGCCAGGAACGCGCCCGTGGAGGCCGGGTCGAGGAAGACGTTGGGGGATTCGACCTTCAGCGCGCCGACGAAATTCTCGACGTTGGCGAAATACACGTCGACGGCCAGCCGTACGCGGTTCCGGATCAATCCCTTGTACCCCGCCTCGATGCTGTTGAAGACGGTCGGGACGAGTTCGGGCAGTTCGACGGGCCCGGAGTCGAGGGGGAATACGTCTCCACCGGCCGGTCCGAGCGCATCGGTGTTGAGACGCCGGAAGACCGTGCCCAGCGCGGGATCGGTGGGGCGCATGCCGGGCCCCAGCAGCAAGGGCCGCAGCGTCGCGGGCGCGAACTGTTCGATCAGCGCGTCCCAGAACAGCGCGGCGTTGGCGGGGAGCTGGCCCGGGAGGAACGGGGACCGCATGCAGTGGTCCATGAGTCCCCCCTGGCACCGGTCCGAAAAGGTGAGTCCCCCGGAAGGGACGCCGTGCGCACGCAGCGTGTATCCGACGCCGGGCGCGATCGGGAGCCTGCCGGTGGGGATGTCCAGGAACATGGCGGACGTCGAGGGCGTCGCGTACGCCTGGTTGTAGTTGAGGCGCAGGTTGTGGCCCTCCGCGGGACGGAACACGAGCGCCGCCCGGGGCGACAGGTTGACGTCCGTCAGGCGGTTGTGGTGGTCGACCCGCAGTGCGGTCACCAGGTCGAACCGGTCGCCCAGACCCGTCTCGGAGTGCAGATAGGCGCCGGTCTCGACCAGCAGATCGTCGTCCTCGTTGCGGCCGTAGATCGTGCCCTCGGAGCGCGGTTCGGTGCGCTGCCAGTCGAACCCGTAGGTGAAGCGCTGCCGGGCGCCCCAGTCGAACCCGTGCTGCACCTGGGCCGCCATGGTGCGCGACCGGTCGACGATCAGCTCCCCGCTCCGCAGCAGATAGCTGTTGTCCCCCGAGTGCGTCTGGTTGAGAAAGAACTGGGCGAACAGCCGGCCCTTGAGCAGCCGCGCCTGCCCGTAGCGGTACTGCCAGTCGTGCGTCTGCGCGGACCCGACGCTGGTGAGGTTAATGCTGCTCAGCGAGTTGTTGAGACCGCCCGACAGGATGAACTCGCCGTCATCGGAGAACCGGAAGTCGGTGCGGACGTCCGCGAAGTAGCGCTCGTTGACGGGGTCGCGCACGCCGATGCGCGGATGGCCGGGACTGGCCTCGCGCGCCGCCACCTCCCAGGGGTCCACGTACTCCCAGTCGTTCCCCCGCAGGTACTGGCCGGACACCTTGATTCCGAAGCGCTCCGACACGGCGTTCGCGCTCCGGAAGAGCATCTGGAATACGGACCGCTCCCCGCCGGCCATCGACACCGTCGTGCCCGGCCTGTCGATCGGCGAGGACGTGATGATGTGCATGACGCCCTCGGCCGCGTTGGGACCGTAGAGCGCCGCCCCCGGTCCGCGCGCCAGTTCGATCCGCTCGATGTCCATGTCGGTGGTGGGGATCATGTTGATGGCGTTGATCCTCAGCGCCGGGATGCGCGCGTAGCGGTTGTCCACGATGCTGAGCAACCGTCCGGACGAGACGTTGTTGAATCCCCGCACCACCATGTAGCTCTGCGTGAGCCCCGTGCTCGCGAGGTCGACCCCGGGCAGCGTCCTGACATGATCCGCGGGTGTGGGCGCGATCATCCGGGAGATCTGCTCGCCGGTGAGCGTCGAGACCGAGGCCGGGGCGTCGAGTTCCTTCTCCTCGCGGCGCGATGCGGTGACGACCAGCGGGTTCAGCGCAAGCGCGCGGGAGCGGAGTTCGACCGTGACGGTTTCCGTTTCCCCCGCCTCGACGCTGACGCCGTCAATGCGGGCCGTCTCGTAGCCGATCCGCGTCACGAGGATGGAGTAGGTGCCGGCCGCGACCGTGATCTGAAAGGCGCCGGACTCGTCGGCGACGACCGGGCCCGATGGCTGGCCGAGCACCGCGACGGCGGCGTTGCTCACGGGGCTGCCGGTCTCCAGGTCGGTCACCCGGCCCGTGATGCCGGCCTGCTGGGCGATGACCTGCATGGGGCTCAGCATCGCCACAGCCAGGATGGCGAATGTCGTGTGGTACTGGCTTCGACTCTGCATGGCCGGCTCCCTGGTTGTTGCCGCGATCGTCGATCCCTGCGCTCCCGCCATCCTGTAAGATAGCAGAAACGCCAGCCCCGGTAGAGCCTGGACCTGGCCGTCCGCAGGGTCCGTTGAGCGTCGGGCTTCAGCCCGCCGGCGCCAGCTGCCAGACGAGCGGGAGCACGGTCAGGACCACCGCCATGACCAGGATGAACAGCGGGAATCCGGCCTTGATGAAATCAACGAACCGATATCCCCCGAACCCCATCACCAGCAGGTTCACCGGATGTCCCACCGGGCTCATGAAGGCGCAGGAACTCGCCACCGCCACCGTCATCATGAGCGCGTGGGGCGAGAGCCCTTCACTGACGGCCGTGCTGAGTGCGATGGGCGACATGAGCACCGCCACCGCCGCCGTCGGCATCATTTGAGCGGACAGCGCGGTGATCAGGAAGAGTCCCGCCACCACCGCCAGCGGACCGAAGTCCGCGAGCGATCCCAGCACCGCCTCGGCCACCAGCGCGGCGGTTCCGGACTCCTGCATCGCCATTCCCAGGCTGAGCATCCCAGCGATCAGGACCACCGCTTTCATCTCGATACACCGATAGGCCTCTTCGATGTTGAGGCACCCCGTCAGCACCATCGCGACCGCCCCGATCGGCGCCGCGATGAAGATCGGCAGCAGGCCCGAGACCACCGACGTCAGGACGCCTGCCATGATGACGGCGCTGACCGGCGCCTTCCGGCTTCGCACCACCTCCGCCGCTTCCTCGGTCATGACGAGGAAGTCCGGGTGTTCCGCCAGGAGCGCAAGCTTGTTCCTGTCGCCGTGAAGCAGGAACGCATCGCCCGGGAGCAGTTCCATTTTCGGGAGCCCGCTCCGGTAGATCTCTCCGTTCCGCCATATCGCAAGGATGGAAACGCCGAAGCTCTTGCGAAACTTGAGTTCCTCGATCGTCTTTCCCGCGAACGTCGTGCGCGGAGAAAGCGAAGCCTCCGCCAAGCCGATGGTGTCGGACTCCAACCGGCTGAAGTCCAGGGGACGATTGTCGCCCACCGTCAGTTCCTGGAGCCCCTCCAGGATCTCGAGGTCCTCGAACCGTCCCCGGAGGAGGAGGACGTCCCCTCCCTCGAGTCTTGTGTCCGGGTCCGGCATGAGCAGCTCCTCATGGGCCCGCAGGATGCCCACCACCGTCAGCCCGAACGCGTCGGCCAGCCGGGTTTCCGCGAGCAACTGACCGGCGAGCAGCGATTCTTCCGAGATTCTGACGCTCTGAATCCTGCGTTCCATCTGGTAGCGGGAGATCAGTTCTCCTGCCGGCACCGAATGGACCGTTCCGAGGGTCTTGTCCTCCTCCAGTGCGGCGAGGCGCCCGCTCTTCGCCGCAACCAGCAGGCGGTCCCCCGGAGCGAGCGTCATGAGCCGCAATCCCGTGCGGTGTGCCCGATCGCCGCGCAGAATCGCGAGGACGTGCAGGTGGCGGGTCCGGCGCAGATTCGCCTCGCGAACGGTCTGCCCGATCAGCGATGAATCTTCCGCCAGCTCCAGTTCCGCCACCTCGACGGAGGCATCGGTGATCCGCCCCAGAGTCCGGTCTCTGGACTCGATCTCCAGTTGCTTCCATGCGCGCAGAGCTTCGAACCTCTCGAGGGTTCCTTCGACCACCATCTCGTCTCCCCCGTTCAGGACGAAGTCCGTCCCGGGAGCGAGGATCATCTGTCCGCTTCGCTGCACGGCGACGACGTTCAGACCCAGGGCCTGGCCCAGGCGGCTTTGCTGCAGTGTCTTGCCCGCCAGGGTGGAATTCTCGGGGGCTCTCAGCATGCCGATCAGGCCGCGCAGGTCGTAAAGTCCGCCCAGATCCGCGGGCGTCGATTCCTTCTTCGGATCCCGGTCCGGAAACAGCCGCCGCCCCAGGAAGGTCATGTAGACGATTCCCGCGGCGAGCGCGGTCAGCCCGACGGGCGTGAACGAGAACATCCCGAACGGCTCGAACCCGCCATCCTGCAACGCCCCGTTCACGAGGATGTTCGGCGCCGTTCCGATCAGGGTCGTCATCCCGCCGAGCAGGGATCCGAAGGCGAGGGGCATGAGCAGCTTGGAGGGCGGCGTCCCGGTGCGGCGGGCCATGTCCAGTACGACCGGCAGCATGAGGGCGGTGATCCCGATGTCGTTCATGATGCCCGACAGGAGGCCGACCGTGGCCATCATCACCGCGGTGAGGCGGCCGACGCCATCGCCCGATGCCGCGAGCACGCGCTGGCCGATGAAATGGGCCACCCCGGTCCGCATGAGCGCGCCGCTCAGGACGAGCACCGAAGCGATGGTGATGACGGCTTCGTTGGCGAAGCCCATGATGGCCTCTTCGCCGTCGAGGATGCCGGTCACCACGAGCCCCAGCATCACCATCAGCGCGACGAGATCCACCCGGATCTTCTCGGTGACGAACAGGACCACCGCGACCAGGAGAATCCCCCCGACGAGGAAGACCTCGAGGTTCATTCAGTCCTTTGCCTCCCGCTCGGAAACCGCTGGACAGCGTTGCAGGATCTCGGACTCGGTTCAGGCGGTCAAGCGTGGATGCCGGCGGGGACGGCGCCGTGGATGCCGGTGTGGATGCCGGCGTCCGTTCAGTTGCTTCCCGATGAACGTCGGTCGGACGAAGTAGCGGTAGGTCAGCAGGATCAGGCCGATTGCCGCGACCGAGACCAGCGTGAGCTTGACGATCCCGGGAAGGGGCACGCGCGCTAGGGGCAGAGGCAGCAGCATGACGAACGGCACGTGGACGATGTAGATCCAGTACGACGCGTCCGCCATGTACCGCCAGCGGGGGCTCGGCCTGTTCAGGTAGCGCAGGAACAGGCCGATGAGGCCATAGGCCATGAACCACATGGAAAGCGCGAGGAAGACGACGGCCGGCAGATGCTGCGCCTCGCCGCCCCCCGCGCACGTCCTGTCCGGTCTCGGGGGACAGCCGATCTCAAAGAAATGCCGGTACGCGAGGAAGCACAGAATCCCGGCGGCGAGGAGAACCCACGTGGGGCGCTTGAAACCTTCCAGCGCCTCGCGCCTGCGAAACAGCATCCACCCGAAGCCGAAGAACAGGCCGTACAGCGCCAACTGGCGCGGGGCGGGGAACGGGCCGGCGTAGTAGTCGATCGCCCACGACTCCATCCGGTAGAGGATGAGGCCCGCGGCCAGCATCAACACGGCGATGCCTCCCCGGTGCACCCAGCGCCCGCAGAGATCCAGCGCCCGGGCGCGCACGCCCGCGGGGATCCGCGCGGCCAGCGGGCGAAGCGCGCTCGCGACCACGCACAGGATCAACAGGTGGTAGAGGAACCACAGGTGCATGAACAGATGGTCCAGGGCCCTGTCCGAGGTCAGTTCGGCGAGGCTGTAGGCCGCGTTCGGCGGGGTGGCGCTGAACTGGGCGGCGAACGGCACGATGAAGAACATCGCGGCCGCCAGGACGGGCCAGGCCACCAGGAACGGCACCCCGATCCGGCTCCATCGATGCCTGAGGAACTCCCGGGTGCCGCGCGTCTCGACGAGGTACGCGGCAAAGAACCCCGCGATCGCGAAGAAGACGGGCAGGTGAAACACGCGGATGAAGATGATCATCCACCAGGAGAGCATGTCGGCCTGGGCGTCCCGGTACGGCCATTCGAAGAAGACGGTGGGCACGTAGCTCACCGCGGCGTGACGAACCACCCCGAGCAGCATCATGGATGCACGCAGCCGGTCGAGGGCGTGATATCGCGGAAGACTCCCGTGTGGCCGCGTCTCTGGCCGCGTCTGTGGCCGCGTCCCGGTCACGCGGAGCTACGCCGTGATCGCGACGCTGTGTGTCCGCCGGCCCAGGACGCGGATTCTGAAACGGACGGGCTGCATGGTGGGGAACGACCTCACGCGCAGCTCATGGTCGGGCGCGACCGGCTCCAGTACCAGCTCCCGCAGTATCGTCGCCATGGTGAGGCCGAGCTGGAGCGGGACGAGGCCGCTGCCGAGGCATTTGCAAACGGTCGCGCATCCTGCTGTGACCGTGTGACTTACG